>NZ_JBIRVR010000011.1:165922-233853 GCF_044387105.1 Streptomyces sp. NPDC020379 | reverse complement strand
ACCCTCTCGGGCTTTCCTCCGGGCGCTTCCCTTCGGTATTTCGTGTTTCCAACCTTACCAGATCCGTTTTCCGGCCCGTTTCCGGTCCGAATTCCTTTTCCGGCCCCCTGTTGGAGCGGGGTTCGCCTTCCAGCTTTTCGCTTTCCGGCTTCACCGACTTTATCAGAAGCATTTCGGCCGAGCTAATCGGCGTTTCGCTTCCCATAAGGAGAGTGAGGTTTGCTTCGTGCGAATTGGATCCGGCACCGAAGCGATTCAGATTCTAACCGTTGCGACCGGAGCTGTCCAGCTCCCGGCAACCGTTCGAATCTACCTCCCCGCGCTGCCCGTGTCAACAGGTTTTGCGGAGCGAGTAGGACAGTACCAGGCCCGTACGGCCCAGCGCACATCGTCCCGTCGTCACTCGAAGGACGATGGCGGGCTCTCCAGCTCCTCCAGCTCGACGCCCGGTGCGGCAAGGACCACGTCGCCGGCCAGGTGCACGCTGTGCTGCTCGCCGGTCTCGAGGTCGCTGACCTGGTATTCGTCCACCATCAGCACGCCGTTGTCCGTGCTGTGCGGCGTCCTGGCGACCAGGGCCCACGCCTGGTCGAAGGTGCGGGGAGCCAGCGCGGGAGGCGTGAAGCCGACGAGGCGGATCCGTTTCGCGCCCTCGCCGGGGGCGGGCCGCAGCAGCCGGGCCAGGGCCACGTAGAAGGCCGGGGAGGCGCCGGTGAAGGCGTGGGCGGCCGCGTTGCCCTCCGTGGCGTGCTCACCGGTCGGGTCCGTACGCACCCATGTGACGCCGTCGAGGGCCGCGCCCCGGACCTGCCAGCTCGCCGCGTGCAGCTGGAGGCGGATCGGGCGGCCCAGGTCGTCGAGGGTCAGGTCGACGGAGCCGGCGTGGTCGCCGGCGGGGGCCGTGAGCTGGGAGACGTAGCGCCAGCCGGAGGGGCCGGTGGCGCAGTGGAAGTGCTCCTCGCCGAGCGGGGTGTGGTCGTGCGGGTCGTGGAGGGAGTAGCGGCCGCGGGGCATGGTGGGTCCTTGGACGAAAGCGGGACAGGCCCCCACCGAGGAGGGCGGGGGCCTGCGCGCCGGTTACCGCGGTGGCCGCCCGGCGGCGGCCCACCGCAGCGGGTGTCAGTAGCGGTAGTGGTCCGGCTTGTACGGGCCCTCGACCTTGACGCCGATGTAGGCGGCCTGCTCCGGGCGGAGCGTGGTCAGCTTGACGCCGAGCGCGTCGAGGTGGAGGCGGGCCACCTTCTCGTCGAGGAGCTTCGGCAGGACGTAGACGTCGGTCGGGTACGACTCCGGCTTGGTGAAGAGCTCGATCTGGGCCAGGGTCTGGTCCGCGAAGGAGTTCGACATCACGAAGGACGGGTGGCCGGTGGCGTTGCCCAGGTTCAGCAGACGGCCCTCGGAGAGGACGATCAGGACCTTGCCGTCGGCGAACGTCCAGGTGTGGACCTGCGGCTTGACCTCGTCCTTGACGATGCCGGGGATCTTCGCGAGGCCGGCCATGTCGATCTCGTTGTCGAAGTGGCCGATGTTGCCCACGATGGCCTGGTGCTTCATCTTGGCCATGTCGGCGGCCATGATGATGTCCTTGTTGCCCGTGGTGGTGACGAAGATGTCGGCGGTCTCGACGACCTCGTCCAGGGTGGTGACCTGGAAGCCGTCCATCGCCGCCTGGAGGGCGTTGATCGGGTCGATCTCGGTGACGATGACCCGGGCGCCCTGGCCGCGCAGGGACTCCGCGCAGCCCTTGCCGACGTCGCCGTAGCCGCAGACGACCGCGACCTTGCCGCCGATGAGGACGTCGGTGGCGCGGTTGATGCCGTCGATCAGCGAGTGGCGGCAGCCGTACTTGTTGTCGAACTTCGACTTGGTGACGGCGTCGTTCACGTTGATCGCCGGGAAGAGCAGCGAACCGGCCTGCTGCATCTCGTAGAGGCGGTGGACGCCGGTGGTGGTCTCCTCGGTGACGCCGCGGATCTCGGACGCCAGCTGGGTCCACTTCTGCGGGTTCTCACCCAGCGTGCGGTTGAGCAGCGTGAGGATCTGGGCGTACTCCTCGCTGTCGGCCGTCGACGGGTCCGGGGCCGCGCCGGCCTTCTCGAACTCGACGCCCTTGTGCACGAGGAGGGTGGCGTCGCCGCCGTCGTCCAGGATCATGTTGGGGCCGCCGGTGGCGGTGCCGGGCCAGGTCAGCGCCTGCTCCGTGCACCACCAGTACTCCTCCAGCGTCTCGCCCTTCCAGGCGAAGACCGGGACGCCCTGCGGGTTCTCCGGGGTGCCCTGCGGGCCGACGGCGATGGCCGCGGCGGCGTGGTCCTGGGTGGAGAAGATGTTGCAGGAAGCCCAGCGCACCCGCGCGCCCAGAGCGACCAGCGTCTCGATGAGCACGGCCGTCTGCACCGTCATGTGCAGCGAGCCGGTGATACGGGCGCCCGCCAGCGGCTGCGCCTCCGCGTACTCCTTGCGGATCGCCATCAGACCGGGCATCTCGTGCTCGGCGAGGGTGATCTCCTTACGACCGAAAGCTGCCAGCGACAGGTCCGCGACCTTGAAGTCCTGGCCGGTGGAGGTGGTGGTCATACGGGCTGCTCCTCCTGAAGGGGCGAGCGAGGATGGGTACGGCTGTGCACGCGGTCAGTCTGCAGGGACGGTTACCGCTCGGCAGGCGTCCGACACCTGTCCGGACACACCCGTCCCCCTGGCCGCAGCGCAGTCCGTCGGAGGCCCTCTCTCCCTCGGCCGGTCCGTCGTGCGGGCCGCCCGACCGCCATCAGCAGCGACGTCTGGCTCTGGTCACGAATCTACACCGATGGTGGTGGTGAACCCCAGCCCCGTCCGGCCCTGTTCCGCCCGCGGAGGCCGTGATCGCTTTCCTCCGCAGGCGTCGTGTTGCAGGATTCGATCAACGCGTGGACGGGGGAACCGTCGGCGCTGCCGCGCGTGCCGATCGTGAGGAGATCCATGTGACCAGTCCAGCCGACCCCTCCGAGGGCGCGGGGGTCAGGGGGCCGGGGCTCAGGCTGCTGGCGGTGACCGCCTGTCCGACGGGTATCGCCCACACCTATATGGCGGCGGAGAAGCTGGCGCAGGCCGCCGAGGCGCTCGGCCATGAGATCAAGGTGGAGACGCAGGGGTCGATCGGGGCGGAGAACGTCCTGACCGACAACGATGTCAGGCAGGCGGACGGCATCATCGTCGCCGCCGACAAGGACGTCGACCTGAGCCGCTTCGCCGGGAAGCGGGTGCTGTCCGTCGGGGTGGCGGAGGGGATCCACCATCCGGAGCGGCTGATCGAGCGGGTGCGGAGCGCCCCGGTGTACGAGGGTTCCGGGGGCGGCGTGCCGCCGGCGGCTGCCGGGGGCGGTGGCAGGGAGCGCGGGGCCGTCTACAAGGCGCTGATGAACGGCGTCTCGTACATGATTCCCTTCGTGGTCGTCGGCGGGCTGCTGATCGCGGTGTCGCTCGCGCTGGGCGGCCATACGACGTCGCAGGGGATCGTCTTCGACAACTCCTTCTGGAAGTCCGTCAACGACATCGGCACCGTCGGCTTCACGCTGATGATCCCGATCCTCTCCGGCTATATCGCCTATGCGATCGGTGACCGGCCGGCGCTGGTGCCGGGCATGGTCGGGGGGTGGATCGCGGGGCACGGGGAGCTCTACGACAGCAAGGCGGGCGCGGGCTTCATCGGGGCGATCGCGACCGGTTTCCTGGCCGGTTATCTGGTCCGGTGGATCAAGAAGGTCGAGGTTCCGGCGTTCGTCCGGCCGATCATGCCGGTGATCGTGATCCCGGTGGTGGCGACGTCCGCGCTGGGTCTGTTCTTCATCTATGTGATCGGGCGGCCGATCTCCTGGGTGTTCGAGCATCTGACGAGCTGGCTGGGCGGGCTGACGGGGACGAGCGCGGCGCTGCTCGGTGTGCTGCTCGGCCTGATGATCGCTTTCGACATGGGCGGGCCGGTCAACAAGACGGCGTTCCTCTTCGGCGCCGGTCTGGTCTCCAAGAACCCGGAGATCATGGGGATGTGCGCGGCGGCGATTCCCGTACCGCCGCTCGGGCAGGGTCTCGCGACGCTGCTGCGGCGCCGGCTGTACACCGATCAGGAGCGGGAGACCGGTCTGGCGGCGCTGTTCATGGGCTTCTTCGGCATCACGGAGGGCGCGATCCCGTTCGCCGCCGCCCGGCCGGCGCGGGTGATCCCCGCCAACATGCTCGGCGGCGCGGTGGCGGGGGCGATCGCGGGGCTGGCGGCGGTGGAGGACAGCGTGCCGCACGGCGGTCCGATCGTGGCGGGGCTGGGGGCGGTCGGCGGGGTGCCGATGTTCTTCGTCGCGATCGCCGTCGGCATGGCGGTGACGGCGTTGACGACGGTCTCGCTGATCTCGCTGGGCGGTGTGCGGGCCACGGTGGTCGTTCCGGCGACGAGGGTGGCCGCCGGCCCGCCGGAGGTTCCGCCGGCCGCGGAGAGCGCGGCTCTTTCCGGTTACCTCACCGAGCGGACCGTACGGCCGCGGCTCGCGGCCTCCGGCAAGGAGGCGGCGATCCGGGAGATGGCCGAACTGCTCGCGGCCTCCGGCAAGGTGACGGACGTCGAGGGGCTCGTGCGCGCCGCGCTCGCCCGTGAGGAGCTGGGGACGACCGGGCTGGGTGAGGAGATCGCCGTTCCGCACGCCAAGACGGACGCGGTCTCGGCGCCGGTCGTGGGCTTCGCCCGGTCCGCGGAGGGGGTCGAGTGGGGGGCGCTGGACGGTACGAAGGCCCGGCTGATCTTCATGATCTCGGTGCCGACGGCCGCCGCGGGCGACGAGCATCTGCGGCTGCTGGCGATGCTGTCGCGGAAGTTGATGGATCCGGCGTTCCGGGAGCGGCTGCTCACGGCACAGGAGCCGGGGGAGATCGTGGAGGTGCTCCGGGAGGTCGGGTAGGGGTGCTCCCCCACCCGGTCCTCCAGGGCTTTCGTCAGTGGCGGGCGGGGCCGCCGGGGGTCGCCGCCGGGTCCTCGCCCGCCGCTGCCGCTTCCTCGCTGTAGATGTCGGGTTCGAGGTAGATCGCGCGGGCGATCGGGACGGCCTCGCGGATGCGGGCCTCGGCGGCGTCGATGGCGCGGGCGATCTCCACGGCGGTGTCGTCGTGCCGTACCGCGATCTTGGCCGCGACGAGCAGTTCCTCGGGGCCGAGGTGGAGGGTGCGCATGTGGATGACGCCGGTGACGGTGTCGCCGTCCACGGCGGCCGCGCGGATCTTCGCGATCTGCTCCGGGCCGGCCGCCTCGCCGAGCAGCAGGGACTTGGTCTCGGCGGCCAGGACGAGCGCGATGAGGACGAGCAGGATGCCGATGCACAGTGTGCCGATGCCATCCCACACGCCGTCGCCGGTGGCCAGGGTCAGGCTCACGCCGAGCAGGGCGAGGACGAGGCCGATGAGGGCGCCGAAGTCCTCCAGCAGGACGACGGGAAGCTCGGGGGCCTTGGCCGTGCGGATGAAGGTGCGCCATGACTGCTTGCCGCGCAGCGCGTTGGATTCCTTGATCGCGGTGCGGAAGGAGAAGCCCTCGGCGACGACGGCAAAGACCAGCACGGCGACCGGCCAGTACCAGTGCTCCAGCTCGTGCGGTTCCTTGATCTTCTCGTAGCCCTCGTAGAGCGCGAAGACGCCGCCGATGGTGAACAGGACGATGGAGACGAGGAATCCGTAGACGTAGCGCTCCCGGCCGTAGCCGAAGGGGTGCTCCTCGCTCGCCTTCTTCTCGGCCTTCCTGCCGCCGAGCAGGAGCAGCACCTGGTTGCCGGAGTCGGCGACCGAGTGCACTCCTTCGGCGAGCATCGACGACGAGCCGCTGAACGCGAACGCGACGAATTTCGCCACGGCGATGGCCATGTTGGCCCCCAACGCGGCGACGATGGCCTTGGTTCCGCCTGATGCGCTCATGGGTGCGGCATGTCCCTTTCGCCGGAGTGTTGCTTTGCTCTTCCTTTACGGCGGGTCATTGTCGCAGCCGTCGGGCGGTGCCCGGGTCAGACGGCGACCGTGGCGCGGAAGACGGTGGCGTCGTCGCCGGTGAGTTCGGCGCGCTCGTCGGCCCGTACGAAGGCGGACTCGCCGCGGCCCAGGCGCAGCTCGGTGCCGTCGGTGGTGCGCAGGGTCGCGGTGCCTCGGGTGCACAGGAGGATCTGCGGGGTGCCGGGGGGCAGGGCGGCGGGGGTTTCGGAGACGGGTGCGAAGACGTAGCGGGAGAGGCGGAATTCGTCGACGGGTGTCGCGTAGACCTCTTCGCCGGCGGCGTCGGCCTCGGGGCGCAGGACGGCGGGTTCGGTGCTCTCGAAGCGGACGACGCGCAGCAGTTCGGGGACGTCGATGTGTTTCGGTGTGAGGCCGCAGCGGAGGACGTTGTCGGAGTTGGCCATGATTTCGACGCCGAGGCCGTCGAGGTAGGCGTGGGGGACGCCCGCGCCGAGGTAGAGGGCCTCGCCGGGGTTCAGGCGGACGTGGTTGAGGAGCAGGGCGGCGATGACGCCGGGGTCGCCGGGGTAGTGGCGGGCGATGGCGGCGTAGGCGGCGTACGCGGCGCGGTGCGGGCCGTCCTGCGCGGCGAGGCGTTCGCAGGCGGCGGAGGCCGCGTGGACGGTGTCGGCGACGGCCGTGTGTTCGGCGGTCAGGACGGCGGTGAGGACCTCGCGCAGGGCGTCGGCCTCGGGCTGGGCGTGGAGGAGGTCGGCGTACGGCTTGAGGGAGTCGACGTCGAGGGCGGTGAGGAGCGCGGCCGTCCCGGCGGGGTCGCGAAAGCCGCAGAGGCCCTCGAAGGGGGTGAGGGCGCAGAGCAGTTCGGGTTTGTGGTTGGCGTCGCGGTAGGTGCGGTGGGGGGCGTCGGCGGGGATGCCGCGTGCTTCCTCGTCGGCGTATCCGGCCTTGGCCCGGTCGAGGTCGGGGTGGACCTGGAGGGAGAGCGGGGAGGCGGCGGCGAGGAGTTTGAGCAGGAAGGGCAGCTGGGGTCCGAAGCGGCGTACGGTCGCGGGGCCGAGTTCGGCTTCCGGTGCGTCGGCGATGGTGTCGCACAGGGGCCGGGGTCCGGTGCCGCGGTCGACGCGGGAGGGGGCGCCGGGGTGGGCGCCCATCCAGAGCTCGGCCTGGGGTTCGCCGGTGGGGGTGGTGCCGAGGAGCTCGGGGATCGCGCTGGTGGAGCCCCAGGCGTAGGGGCGCACGGTGTTGGCGAGGCGGTCCATGGGGCGGCTTCCTGACTGTTCGTACGGCTGGCGTCGTGTTCACGAGCCCGGTCGTCGGTCACGGGTCCGTGCCGTTCCCCGCGTTCTACGGGGTGGAGGCGAGCGCCAGATAGACGGCGGCGAAATCCGTGATGGCGAGCAGCTCTGCGGCGGTCTCCAGGGGCGTGCTGCCCTCGGTGGCCTCCAGCTCGCTGATGGGAGTCTCGCGCTGGAGGACGAATTCGCGGGCGGCGGGTCCGGGTGAGGTGATGTCGGGCTCGCGCTCGCGGAGCAGGACGACGCGGGCGTGCAGGGCCTCGGGGTCCTCGACGCGGTCGCGGAAGAAGTCCTCGGGGTCGGCGCCGGCGGCGAAGTCCCCGGCGAGCAGGGCGCCGTGCGCGGTGAGCGCGTCGGGCAGCTGGGCGGCGAGCGCGGGGCGGCCGGAGAGTGCGGCGAGGACGGTGGCGAAGTGGCGGCCGACGGCGCCTGCGATGTCGCCCTCGGACCAGATCAGCGGGAGGGTGCCCGCGAGCTCGGCCGCGAGGGTCTTGGCGGGGTTGCTGTAGGTGGCGTGGGCGGGGCCGCAGACCTCGGCGACCTGGTCGAGCCGGTCGGCGAGGGATTCGACGGAGCCCTGGTCGGCGGCGAGCAGGCCGATGCGGTCGGCGAGGGCGAGGAGCGGGGTGAGCAGGGACCAGAGGGTGCCGGGGCCGGCGGGGAGCGCGGCCGTGCCGCCGGTGGCCTCGGCGCCGCCGGTGCGTGCCTCGCCGGGGGCGGCGGTCAGCGGGATCGTCAGGCCGCGCGCCTGCTCGGTGGCGTCGGCCAGGGGGGTGCCGTCGGGGGTGACGCAGACGACGGAGCAGCCTCGGCGGTACGCCTGTTCCAGGAGGATCGCGAGGCCGGGTTCCGTGCCGTCGGGGGTGGCGACGAGCAGCAGGTCCAGCGGGCCCGTCCAGCCGGGGAGCGTCCAGCTCAGGGCGCCGGGGGCGGGGGCGACGCCGGTGGGGCGGATCAGGGTGACCGGGGCGCTGCCGCCGGCGAGTGCCGTGAGCAGGTCGGCGACGCAGCCCGCGGCGGGGGCGGGCCCGGCGACGAGGAGGGCGCGCGGGCGGCCGTCCGGGTGGAGCGCGCCGATGCCCGCTTCGGCGGCGTCGCGGGCGGCCGTGCGGACCCGGGCGCCGGATTCCGCGGCGCCGCGCAGGAGGCCGTGGAGATCGGCTCGGGACAGGGCTTCCGGGTCATCGAGGAGCGACTCGTCGAACACCGTTGATCAGCCTCCGATCGCCGTGGCGTACGCCGTACGGGTGTGTGCCGGGCCGGGCGGGCGTCAGGCGGGGCGCCGGGCCTCGTCGACGAGCAGGACGGGGATGCCGTCGCGCACGGGGTAGGCCAGGCCGCAGCTCTTGCTCTCGCACACCAGCTCGGCGGCCTGCTCTTCCTCGTGGAGGGGTGCGTGGCACTCCGGGCAGGCGAGGATCTCCAGAAGACCGGCTTCGAGCGGCATGGGGGTTCCCTTCGGCGTGTGCGTCCCTTGCCCGGCCAGCGTAGTCGCTCCCGCTGGGGGTGGCGGATATCCGGGGCGGCGGGGGGCTGGTCGTGGCTTCGCGTGCGGCGGGCGGGGCGGGCCGGTACCGGCCCGCCCGTCCCTTCCCGCTCTTCCGGTCGCTAGGCGCGGACGAGGGAGAGGACCTCGTCGCGGAGGCGGGCCACCGTTTCGGCGTCGCGTGCCTCGACGTTCAGGCGGAGGAGCGGCTCGGTGTTGGAGGCGCGGAGGTTGAACCACCAGTCGGCGGCCGTCACGGTCAGGCCGTCGAGCTCGTCGAGCTCGACGCCGTCGCGGTTCGCGTACGCCGCCTTGACCGCCGCGGCCCGCCCGGCCTGGTCGGCGACGGTGCTGTTGATCTCGCCGGACGCGGCGTAGCGGTCGTACTGCGCGACGAGCCGGGACAGCGGCTCGTCCTGGCCGCCGAGCGCCGCGAGCACGTGCATCGCGGCGAGCATGCCGGTGTCGGCGTTCCAGAAGTCGCGGAAGTAGTAGTGCGCGGAGTGCTCGCCGCCGAAGATCGCGCCCGTGCGGGCCATCTCCTCCTTGATGAAGGAGTGCCCCACGCGGGTGCGCACGGCCTTGCCGCCGTTCTCCGCGACGACCTCGGGCACCGACCAGGAGGTGATGAGGTTGTGGATGACCGTGCCGCCGGGGTGCTTGGCGAGCTCGCGGGCGGCGACCAGGGCGGTGATGGCGGAGGGCGAGACGGGGTCGCCGTTCTCGTCGATCACGAAGCAGCGGTCGGCGTCGCCGTCGAAGGCCAGACCGAGGTCGGCGCCGACCTCGCGCACGCGTGCCTGGAGGTCGACGAGGTTCTTCGGGTCGAGGGGGTTGGCCTCGTGGTTGGGGAAGGTGCCGTCCAACTCGAAGTACATCGCGTCGAGTTCGATCGGCAGGCCGTCGAAGACGGTCGGGACGGTGTGGCCGCCCATGCCGTTGCCCGCGTCCACCACGACCTTCAGCGGGCGGATGCCCGACAGGTCGACGAGGCCGCGCAGGTGCTTCGCGTAGTCGCCGAGGACGTCCCGCGCGGTGATCGTGCCGGGGGTGGCGGCGGGCTCGGGCGCGCCGGTCTCCGTCCACCGCTCCACGAGCGCGCGGATGTCGGAGAGGCCGGTGTCCTGGCCGACGGGGGCCGCGCCGGACCGGCACATCTTGATGCCGTTGTACTGCGCGGGGTTGTGCGAGGCGGTGAACATCGCGCCGGGCAGGCCGAGGGCGCCGCTGGCGAAGTACAGCTCGTCGGTCGAGCAGAGCCCGATCTCGGTGACGTCGACGCCGAGCGCCGCGGCGCCGCGCGCGAAGGCCCGGGAGAGACCGGGCGAGGAGGGGCGCATGTCGTGCCCGGTCACGATCGCGTCCGCGCCGGTGACACGGGCGAAGGCGGCGCCGAACAGCTCGGCCAGCGGCTCGTCCCACTGGTCGGGAACGACACCGCGGACGTCGTACGCCTTCACGATCTGCGACAGATCAGCCACAGCCAACCCCTCCTGGAGTCCTGTACGGAGAACACAAACCTACCTGGAGGCAATGACAATCCGGGCACCGGAGGAGTGGAAGGCCGGGTGTGGACGGGTGTTGACAGCCGGGGCCCGCGGCCGGAGAGGGGCGGCGGGGCGTCAGGAGTCGGGCGAGCGCAGGACCCTGAGGTGGCCTCGGCGGGCGACCTCCATGGGGTCGGCCTCACGGCCGCCGGGCGCCGGGGCGCCCTCCGGTCCCGTCAGGCGCTCCTGCGGGCGGGCCGCTTCGCGCACGGCGTTGGCCAGTGCTTCGAGGTCGTCGCCGCTGGGGCGGGCGGGGCCGCTGTCGAGGGCGAGCCGGACGACGTCCCAGCCGCGGGGTGCGGTCAGGCGCTCGGAGTGCTCGGCGCACAGGTCGTAGCAGTGGGGCTCGGCGTAGGTGGCGAGCGGTCCGAGAACGGCGGTCGAATCGGCGTAGACGTACGTCAGCGTCGCGACGGCCGGGCGGCCGCACGCGGTGCGCGAACAGCGACGTACAGGGCTCACGAGGTTGGACGGTACCGCACTCTTGAGCGGTCCGCGACGACTCACCCCCGGCTCACCCCTCCGTGTCGGCTCCGATCGCCTTGTGGACGCCGCCTCCGTACCGCCTGGTTGAGCTGTGCGGAGGCCCTGAGGGCACGGCACGCGGGCGGTGAAATCTGTCATCAAGCGGTCCACACAGTGTCCTTCAACGAGCACGGTGCCGTCCTGCACATGGCCGTAATTGATCACAGAAGCGACTGAAACATTCATTCAGCGACATTCGGCTGATATGCGATCACTACGCGCACACAGCCGGGCGACGGCTACTCTCGGGAGTGATGGACAGCCCCGTACCTCCTCCGGTCACCTCCGGAGGCGCCCCCAGCCCCGCCGGGCCGCGCCCGCGTCACCGCGACCGCCACGGACGCGGCATGCGCGGACCGATCGCCCCGCCCCAAGTGCCGCTGTCGGTCAGCCGGGGTGAGGCCTTCGTCGACCTGGTGCACGACTCCGCGGAGCGGCTGGAGCGGCTCTGGCCGCAGCTGTCCGCGGTCGACTTCGTCGTGCGCGAGGTCCCGGTGACCACCCGTGACGGGCGCGGCACGATGAGCGATGCCGAGGAGCTCGACGCCTTCGAGTTCGACGGCGAGACGGTGCCGCTCGGCCGGTACGTCGCGGCGCACGGCGACACCCCGGACCGGATCGTGATCTACCGGCGGCCGGTGGAGATCCGCACCAAGGGCCGGGACGAGCGCGCGCTGCTCGTGCACGAGGTCGTGGTGGAGCAGGTCGCCGAACTCCTCGGGCTGGCACCGGAGTCGGTGGATCCGCGCTACGGCCAGGACTGACCGCCCCACCGACAGCCGGCGCCAACATCCCTTCCCCCGCCGGAGGTTTGAACGCCGGTGACGCACTGACTGTCGGAGGCTGACGGCCGGGGACCGGAGGTGACGGCCGGCCGGCTCACCGGTTCAGCATCGACAGGTCCTGCCCGGCCTCCGGGACGGCCACCGTGGAGCGGTCGTCCGGGATGGGCTGGATCGTGAACATCGGCACGCCGTCCTTGGGCAGCGCGAGCATCCGCGAGGCGTGCACCGGGCCGCCCGAGACCTTCTCCACGGTCACCGCGTAGCTCCCCTTCGCACCGGAGGGCTCCGGCGGCTCCACGGACAGCGTGGTGCCCGGCTTGACGGTGTACGTCTTGCTGACGGTGCTGCCGCCGTCGCTGCCCGCCGAGGAGGTGACCTTCACCTGGGCCGCCTCCTTGCCGGGCGCGACCAGGGCGAGGGTGCTGCTCTTCACGCGGTTGTCGGCGACCGTGCCGCGCTTGTCGATCGGCGGGGTCGCCGCGATGAAGGCCGTCTCCTGCTTGTCGTCCTTGCCCCGGGTGACCCGCAGCGCGGCGACCACCGGCGTGCTGCCGCCGTCCGCGTCGAGCAGCAGCGAGCCCGCCTCGCCGCGGGTGATGTCCCCGAGGTCGACGGCCGTCGTCATGCCGCTCTTGACGTGCACGCTCTCGTGACCGGCCGGGGTGATCGCGCTGTTCGCCCCGGCGAAGCGCAGCTTCAGGTCGGCGTCGTCGGAGCCGGGCGCGAAGACGTAGAGGCGGACGGACGTGGCGTCGGCCGGGATGCCCGGGAGCACGGCGCCGGGTGACGCCTCGCCGGAGGGCGGCAGCCAGTCGCCGCCGAGCTTCTCGTCGGACGCCTGGAGCGCGGCCCCCACCCGGCCGGAGCGGGCGGCCACATGGAGCGTCGCGTTCTCCGTGGGGGTGTCCGTGAGGGTCGACAGGAGCACCGGCACGGTGGAGCGCGGCGGGACGTTGATGCCCTCGCCGGCGGCGGCCTGGATCCGGCCGTCCTTGCCGTACATCTCCAGGTCGACGACGGCGGGGGTGCTGTCCGGGTTGGTCAGGTGGACGTAGTCCTGGCGGCCCTTGGCGGTGCTCGCGCCAGGGAACCAGAAGGACGTGTCGGGTGCCGTGCAGGTGAGCCCGTGCAGTCCGCGCCCGCTGCCCGCACTCACCACGGTGCTCTGCTGCACGGTCCAGCCGGGGGCGAGCGTGCCGTCGGCGGTGCCGATGAGGGCGGGGGCGTCGGAGCGGTCCGTGGTGGCGGTGACGGGCTTGCCGGGCTCCTTCAGGGACAGCACCGTCGCACCGGCCGCCACCGCGCCCTGGTCGTCCTTCTTCTTGCCCTTGCCGTCGGACTTGCCGTCGTCCTTCTTGGCCGGGCCCGCCGCCGTGCCGCTCGCCGCCAGCAGGTCCGCGGTGGCCTTGCGCGCGCCCGCGCGGGCGGGCGCTCCGGCCGGGGTGAAGGCGGTGTACGTCGTCTCCCCCACGTCCGAGGACGTGGGCGCCGGGCAGAGCCGCATCGAGCGCTCCACGGGCAGCCGGGCGGGCGCCTTCGCGGCCGTGCCGGCGGTGCCCGACGGCGCTTCGAGCACGGCGACGCCGGTGACCGCGACGAGCGCCGCCACCGCGCCGAACAGGGACAGGGTGGTGCGCTTCACTGCTGCTCGCTCCCGTCGCGGTGCTGGTGCTGCTGGTGGCCACCGTCGCCGTACGTCGTGTCGTAGTGCTGCTGTCCGTAGCTGTACGGGTCGTACGTCCCCGCCGCGTACGGATCGGCGGGATAGTGCGCCTGCTGCGCGTAGTCACCGCTCTGCTGCTGGTACGAGCCGTCGTAGGTGCCTTCGTAGGCGCCTTCCTGGTAGGGCTGCTGGTCGTACGTCCCGTAACCCTGCGCGCCGCCCCACTGGCCGTACTGCTGCTGTTGCGGGACTGCGGCGTAGGGATCGGCGGCGTAGGGATCGGCGGCGTAGGGATCGGCGGTCTGCTGTGCGTACGGGTCGGCGGCCGGCTCGGCCGCCGGGGGCTCGGGTGCGGCCGGCGGGGGCGTCGCCTCGGCCTCCGCTGCGGCGCGCAGGCGGCGGGCTCTGCGGCCCTCTCCGGCGGCCGGCTGCGCGGGGACGGAGGGCGCGGCGGGCGCGGGTGCCGCTGCCGCCGGGGCGCCGGTCTCCGGCAGGTCGTCGTCGACCTCGCGGCGGCGGCCCGGGAGGGCGAGCACCACCAGGACGGCGGCGAGGAGCCCCTGCGTCCAGAGCCATGCCGTGTGCGCCAGGGGGGCCTGGTAGGTCAGGGCGAGCTTGCCGCCTCCGGCGGGCAGTTCGAAGCCCTGTGCCCAGCCGTCGACGGTGGTGCGCTTGAGCGCGCGGCCGTTGAGAGTGGCCTGCCAGCCGGGCGCGGCCTTGTCGGCGACGCGCAGGACGCGGCCCTGGGGGCCGTCCGGGACGGTGGTGTGCGCCTCGACGGGGCCGGAGGCGACCGTCACGGGGGCGGACCGCTGCGCGGCGTTCTGCGCGGCGCCGGGGACGATGGTGACGCGGGCGACGTCGCGGTCGACCCGCCACAGCGAGCTGCGGTCCTGGCGGCTGAGCCGGGTGAGGCCGGGGGTGGTGTCCAGGACCCGGCCCGTCGAGCGCGGCGCGCTGTCGCGTACGAGGACATAGCCGACGGCGTAGTCGCCGAGGAGGCCCGCCTGGTCGGCTCCGGAGCCCGCGACGAGGCCGGCGACGACGGCGTCGAGCTTCTTGTCGCGCCCGGCGGCCACGGCCAGTTCGGCGTCGCCGGTCCGGGCGCCGGAGCCCCGGACCAGGGCGTAGCCGACGTGCCCGGCGGTGCCGTCGAGCACCAGGGTGCGGGCCTGGTCGCGGGTGCCCGCCTCCTCCGCGACGAACGCCGGGACCTGCTCGGGGGAGCGCCGTTCGAGCGGTCCGTCGGCACCGGCCACCATCCACACGGCGGCGGCGACGAGCGGGCCCGCGGCGGCCGTCAGGGCGATCAGGGCGGCGACGGGCTGGCGCCAGCCGAAGCTGAGCGCGGCGACGCGCTCGCGGGCGCCCTCGGCGCCCACGACGGCCGCGGCGACGAGCGCCAGGCAGTAGACCAGGGTCGCGGGCCCGGCCCAGCCGCTGCCGTTCGCCAGGGCGGCGCATAGAAGGGCGGCGAGCGCCGCCGTCCAGGCCGTACGGACGGCGCGGGCCCGGTCGGCGCGCAGCAGGGCGGCGAGGGCGGCCAGGACGACGCCGGCGAGCAGCAGGCCGCCGAAGGTCTTCGGGCCGCCCGGGTCGCCCGCGAGGAGGTGCCAGGGCGCGGTCGTGCCGTGCCCCTGGTCGATGCCCGCCTCGGCGAAGAAGCGGCCGGGGTCGGTGAAGAGGCCGAGCGACCAGGGGGCGAGCACGACGAGGGGGGTGAGGACCACGGCGAGGAAGCGCGGCCCGTGGAGGGTCAGCCGGGCGGCGCCGCCCCGTACGGCGTGCACGGCGAGCGCGCCGAGGCCCAGCACGACGGCGAGCGGCCAGACGACCGGGGTGAAGGCGGTGGTGACGGTGAGCAGGAGCGCGTACGTCCAGGAGGCGCGCCAGGTGGGGCGGGCGGTGGGGACGCGCAGCGCGGTGGCGGCGACGGCCGCGCGGGCCATCAGCGGCAGCAGGATCGCGAGGACGGCGGTGCCGAGCCGGCCGGTGGCGAGGGCGCCGGTGGCGGCGGGCAGGAAGGCGTACGCGACGCTCGCCCAGGCGCGCAGCAGGCGGGAGGAGACGAGCGGGCGGGAGGCGAAGTAGGCGGTGAGTCCGGCCAGGGGCACGGAGCAGACCAGCAGGAGGGTGAGGGTGAAGCCGGTGGAGCCGAGGAAGAGGGTGCCGAGGGCGGCGAGTACGGCAAGGTAGGGGGGCGCGCTGCCGGTGTTGCCGACGCCGACGGGGTGCCAGCCGCTGGTGTAGCGCGCCCAGAGGCCGGAGACGCCGTCGGGGACGGGCAGCAGGGCGCCGCCGGACAGCGAGCCGCCGCCGAACAGCGCGCGGCAGGCGATCACCGAGACGAGCAGCAGGAGGGCGAAGAGGACGGGGGCCGGCTTGCGGGCGATGCGCCGGAGCCGGGTGAACTGTTCGACCTCCAGGAAGTCCGCGTCGTCGCCGCCCGGTCCGGATTCGACGGCTCCGTGGCGTCCGGCGGAGGAGAGTTCGGCTTCGGAGCGGCCGGTCAGGTTGCTCGCGAGCTGTTCGACGGTGGCCCGGACGGTCGCGCCGGGCGGGGGGAACAGCGGCCGCAGTTCGCTCGTGGCGACGGTGGGCGCGCCCCGCCGCTTGCGGGCGGCGCGGAGCCGGCCGGGGCGCAGCAGGGTGCCGAAGAGTCCGGTGAGTTCGTCGAGCGCCTGTCCGGGGGCCTTGCCGAGGAGGTAGCCGAGGGTGCGCAGCAGGGTGCCGAGGACGAGCCGGAGCATGACGTACGGCAGGAGCGGGCCGCGGGTGTTGGCGAGGAGGGCGTAGACGGCGCCCGCCTTGTCGACGCGGTGGGGGTTCACGGCGGAGCGGCCGGCGCAGTCGACGGGGCGGCGTTCGCGGGCCGCGGCCTCGGCGTGCCGCATGACGGCGTCGGGGGCGACGAGCACGCGGTGGCCGGCGGCGTGGGCGCGCCAGCAGAGGTCGATGTCGTCGCGCATGAGGGGCAGCCGGGGGTCGAAGCCGCCGAGCTGTTCGTAGACGTCGCGGCGGACGAGCATGCCGGCGGTGGAGACGGCGAGCACGGGCCGGATCTGGTCGTGCTGGCCCTGGTCCTGTTCGCGGCGCTCCAGGCCGGTCCAGCGGCGGCCGCTGCGGGCGATGGAGACGCCGGCCTCGAGCAGTTGTCTGCGGTCGTACCAGCTGCGGAGCTTGGGGCCGATGACGGCGGCGTCGGGTTCGGCGTCGGCGACGCGCAGCAGTTCGTGCAGGGCGCCGGGTTCGGGGGCGCAGTCGTCGTGGAGTAGCCAGAGCCACTGGACGGGGTCGAGGTCGTCGTGCCGGTGGTCGGCGCGGCCGCCCTGGTCGTAGGGGTCCTCCTGCCAGGTGCGGCTGACGGGGTCCCAGCCGCTGGAGCGCTTGAGGTAGGGCAGTTCGCCGGGGTCCGGTGCGGGGACCGCGCGGACGGCCTCGTCGACGGCGGCGCCGAATCCGGCGCGGCGGGCGAGGTGCAGGACGCGGTCGGGGCCGAGGGCCTCGGCGAGCAGTCGCGCGGAGTCGTCGGTGCTGCTGGTGTCGGCGGCGACGGCGCTCTGGACGGGCCGTTCCTGGCCGAGCAGTCCGGTCAGCGCGTCGGGCAGCCAGCGGGCGCCGTCGTGGGCGACGAGCACGGCGGTCACGACGTGGCGCGGGAACGCCGGGGGGACTGCGGGATCGAACGTGGCAGAGGTGGCCGGGTAGTGGGCCGCCGTATTGCTGTGCACGGACATCGAGGTACGGGCCCTCCGGCCGGGGTCCGGGGGTCGCCCCCCGGAGGACTGCTGTGCGGTTGCTGGCTGCGGTCGAGCGGTGCGCTCGACGGGCCACCACACTAGGGCCTCTCCGGTGGTGTGCGCCCCGCCCCGTCCCGTCAGCGGGGGCGGGCTCCCGGGCCTCTTGACGCGGTCGCGCCGGGTGTCCGCGCGGTGGGCCGGCCGGTGGCGGGGGTGCCGCCCCGCGGGGCCGATATGCCGTGTCCGGGCCGGTGGCCGCGTACGCGGCGGTCCGCCGCTCGCTGTGGAACGCGGCAGGCGGACCGTTCGTCATGGCCGGAGTGCGCGGAGTGCGGCGGGGCTATTTCTCTTCGCCGGACTTCAATAAGACCGTCCACAGAACTGTTTGTCCGATCAATCAGACCGCTGCTTTCTTGAGGCGGCGGCGCTCTCGCTCGGACAAACCTCCCCAGATGCCGAAGCGTTCGTCATTGGCAAGGGCATATTCAAGGCACTCCGAGCGGACCTCGCAGGCGAGACAGACCTTCTTGGCCTCGCGCGTGGAACCACCCTTCTCGGGGAAGAAGGACTCGGGATCGGTCTGAGCGCACAGCGCGCGCTCCTGCCAGCCGAGCTCCTCGTCCGCCTCCTCGACCAGCAGTTGCTGAAACAGCTCGGTCATGTGCGCCCCTCGTCTGTCATTTGCGTCCCCGTGCTGCCTTCATCAAGGCTGCCTTCATCAAGTGCGGCAGAACAACACGGGTGAAATTACAAGTGTGCCGATCCGGGCCAGTCAAGCCGAGATCTGCTATTGGGCCCCTTATTCACTCTGCGGAACCAAAGCCAAGCAGAAAGTGTCCGAAACATTACAAGTCCGGACAGAATCAACTGCCCGTCCCGACAGTCCCATCCTCTTCCTGAAGGAGAGGACGTCACGCACGGCAATCCCGTTGCACCGTCCGGCCGAATGATGTTTACGGCCGCGACTGCTGCGCCACCTGTCCGCGACCCCTGGGCCGCAAACCTTTCAGCACCCTCAGTTACCGGATGAGGTGAAAGATTAGCCCCAAAACGGACACCCGGTTGACAGAGCGCGGTCGGGCCCGTCACCTTTGGTGGCATGCCAGCGATCGCCGCACTCAGCCTGACCCGTGACTACGGGTCCCGCTGCGCTGTGCAGGCGCGCTGTCGCTGTTCCAGCTGTTGATGCCCACGAGCTCCAGCTGAGCTTTTCCTCCCGCTCCACCTCGCTCGCCCTTCCCGCCCGTCCGCAGGGCCCGCGCTCCCGTACCCGGACGCGTCCGTACGCGTCCTCGCACCGCTCCCCCGCGCAGCCCAGCACATCCGCCGAGGAACCCCGCACATGAACAGCGACGTCCAGATCGCCGGCGACCCGCTCGCCATCCCGCACCTGATGCCGCCCGCCCCCGCGCACCCCGCCACCATCGCCGAGTTCGCCGGGCTGGCCCGCTCCCTCGCCGCCGACACCGCCTCCTGGGCCCGCCTCGTGCAGTACGACGCCACGAGCCGCTGGTACCACCGGCTGCGCACCGGCCCCGGCTACGAGGTGTGGCTGCTCAGCTGGGTGCCCGGCCAGGGCAGCGGGCAGCACGACCACGGGCCGTCCTCCGGCGTCCTGACCGTCCTTCAGGGGGAGCTCACCGAGGTCAGCTGGGGCAGCGGCGCCCAGGGTGGCGCGCGGCGGCGGCTGCGCGCCGGCGATCAGCGCGTCTTCGCGCCCGGCTATGCCCACGAGGTCGTCAACGACTCCCTCGGCCCGGCCGTGAGCCTGCACGTCTACTCCCCCGGCCTCACCGAGATGCCCATGCGTCACCGGCGGCCCGCGGCCGCCGCGTTGACCGCCGACCGGGATGCCGTGCGCGGCTGACTCCCCCCACAGGGATGTCACAGGCGGCTGACACACTGTTCCGCATGCAGCGCATTGTGGTTCTGGCCGGCGGGATCGGGGGCGCCCGCTTCCTCCGTGGCCTCAAGTCAGCAGTCCCCGACGCGGACATCACCGTCATCGGGAACACCGGAGACGACATCCACCTCTTCGGCCTCAAGGTCTGTCCCGACCTCGACACCGTGATGTACACCCTCGGCGGGGGCATCCACGAGGAGCAGGGCTGGGGCCGGGCCGGGGAATCCTTCGCCGTGAAGGAGGAGTTGGCGGCCTACGGCGTGGGGCCCGAGTGGTTCGGGCTCGGCGACCGCGACTTCGCCACCCACATCGTCCGTACGCAGATGACCGCCGCCGGCTATCCGCTCAGCGCCGTCACCGAGGCGCTCTGCCGTCGCTGGCAGCCGGGCGTGCGGCTGCTGCCGATGAGCGACGACCGCGTCGAGACGCACGTCCTGATCGACGACCCGGACGGCGAGGGCCGCAAGGCCGTCCACTTCCAGGAGTACTGGGTGCGGCTGCGCGCGGCCACGCCCGCGCGCGCGGTCATCCCCGTCGGCGCGGAGGAGGCCAAGCCCGCGCCCGGCGTGCTGGAGGCCATCGCGTCGGCCGACGTCATCCTCTTCCCGCCGTCCAACCCGGTCGTCAGCGTCGGCACGATCCTCGCCGTGCCCGGCGTCCGCGAGGCCGTCGCGGCCGCGGCGGCGCCCGTCGTGGGCCTCTCCCCCATCGTCGGGGACGCGCCCGTGCGCGGCATGGCCGACAAGGTCCTGGAGGCCGTCGGGGTGGAGTCCTCGGCCGCCGCCGTCGCCCGGCACTACGGCTCGGAGCTCATCGACGGCTGGCTGGTCGACACCGTCGACGCGGGCGCCGTGGCCGAGGTCGAGGCCGCCGGGATCCGCTGCCGGTCGGTCCCGCTGATGATGACCGACACCGAGGCCACCGCGCGGATGGCCGAGCAGGCGCTGGCCCTCGCCGAGGAGGTGCGCGCGTGACCGGCCTGCCGCGCGAGGACGTCCCGGCGTACCGCGTCTGGGCGCTGCCCGGCGTCCCCGAGGTGCGGGCCGGGGACGACCTCGTCAAGCTCATCGCGACGGCGGCCGGCGCGGAGGGACTGCCCGGCCTCGCCGACGGCGACGTCCTGCTCGTCACCTCGAAGATCGTCAGCAAGGCCGAGGGCCGGATCGTCCGGGCCCCGGAGCGCGAGGCCGCGATCGACGCCGAGACCGTGCGGGTCGTGGCCCGGCGCGGCGCCCTCCGCATCGTCGAGAACCGGCAGGGGCTGGTCATGGCCGCCGCCGGAGTCGACGCGTCGAACACCGAGGCCGGCACGATACTGCTGCTGCCCGAGGACCCGGACGCCTCCGCCCGCGCGCTGCGCGCCGGGCTCAAGGAGGCGCTCGGCGTCGAGGTCGGCGTCGTCATCACCGACACCTTCGGCCGCCCCTGGCGCTCCGGGCTGACCGACGTCGCGATCGGCGCGGCCGGGGTGCGCGTCCTCGACGACCTGCGCGGCGGCGTGGACACCCACGGCAATCCCCTGAATGTGACGACCGTCGCCACCGCGGACGAACTGGCCGCCGCGGGTGACCTCGTCAAGGGGAAGACCGCGGGGCTGCCGGTGGCCGTGGTGCGCGGTCTTCCGCACGTCGTGGGCGACGACGGCGCCGGGGCGCGGGCGCTCGTCCGCTCCCCCGCCGACGACATGTTCCGGCTGGGGACCTCCGAGGCCGTACGCGAAGCGATGACCCAGCGGCGGACGATCCGCGAGTTCACCGACGAGCCCGTCGACCCGGGTGCCGTGCGGCGGGCCGTCGCCGCCGCGATCACCGCGCCCGCCCCGCACCACACGACGCCCTGGCGGTTCGTCCTGCTGGAGTCCGAGTCCTCGCGGACGCGGCTGCTCGACGCCATGCGCGACGCCTGGATCTCCGACCTGCGCGGCGACGGCTTCAGCGAGGAGAGCATCGCCAAGCGGGTGCGGCGGGGCGACGTCCTGCGCAACGCTCCCTATCTGGTGGTGCCATGCCTGGTCATGGACGGCTCCCACACGTATCCCGACGCGCGGCGCAACGCGGCCGAGCGGGAGATGTTCGTGGTCGCCGCCGGCGCCGCCGTCCAGAACTTCCTGGTGGCACTGGCCGGGGAGCGGCTGGGGTCGGCCTGGGTCTCGTCGACGATGTTCTGTGCGGAGGTCGTGCGGTCTGTGCTCGGCCTTCCGGCGGGATGGTCTCCGATGGGGGCGGTCGCGGTGGGGCGGGCCGCGGGGGAGCCTCGTGAGCGGGGGGCGCGGAGCGTGTCGTCTTTCATCGAGGTGCGGTGAGGTAGGGCGGGGGCTTGGGCTGGGCGCCGTTGTCGGGTGCGGGTCCGTTTCGCCTGCGGCGCTTGTTCCCCGGCCCCGCCCCTTCCCGGCTGCGTCTGATGTGCGGCTCCGCCGCGTGGGGGGCGCGTGCCCCAGGCCCCCGGCCGCGGGTTTCGTTGCCGCCTGCGGCGGGGGCGGCCTGCGCCCGCGTCCTCAAGCGCCGGACGGGCTGGTTGTTTCCCCAGCCCCGCCCCTTCCCGAAACTGGGGGCAAGCCCCCAGACCCCCACCACACGCTTCGCGCGTTGTCCTCAAACGCCGGACAGCTGAAAGGCCACCAACCCCAAGCCCGGCCGGAGCTTGAGGCCGCCCGAGCCGCAAGCCGACCGCTCAGCGGACGAAGCCGCGAAAAAGCGACACGCCTCAGATCGCCCTGATGTCGTTCACCGAGAAGCGTGGGGCCCTGCGCGGCGGGGCCACCCCCGTGAGCAGGATCAGCCGGCACGCCCGGTGGCGCTGGCCCGCGTAGGGCGACAGCAGGTCGAGCATGGCCGAATCGTCCATCCCCCGCCGCCCCGTCAGCGCATAGCCGACGATCTTCGGCAGGTGCAGGTCCCCGACCGTGACCGCGTCGGTCGCGCCGTTGCTTCGCTGGAGGGTTTCCGCCGCCGTCCAGGGGCCGATGCCGGGGACGGCCTGGAGGCGGGCGGCGGCCGGGCGTTCGTCCATGGTGGCGGCCTCCTCCAGGCGGGCGGCCACCCGGGCGGCGCGGACGATCGTCGCGGACCGCTTCCCGTCCACGCCCGCCCGGTGCCACTCCCAGGAGGGGAGCAGGGCCCAGCCCCGGGGGTCGGGCATGACACGCATACGGGGGGCGGGGCCGGGGGCGGGTTCGCCGTGGCGCTGGAGGAGGAGGCGCCAGGCGCGGTACGCCTCGTCGCTGGTGACCTTCTGCTCCAGGATCGACGGGATGAGCGACTCCAGGACCAGCCCGGTGCGGGCCAGCCGCAGCCCCGGGTTGCGGCGGTGCGCCTGGTGCACGAGGCGGTGGCGGGGGGTGAAGGCGCCGGGGTCGTCCGTGCCGCCGAGGAGGGCCGGGAGGTGGTCCAGCAGCCAGTCGGCGCCGGGGCCCCACGCCTCGGCGCGCACCTCGCCGTCGCGGGCGGTCGCATGGAGCGTGCCCGGACCGTCCGGGGTGCGGCTGGCGCGCCAGACGGAGCCGTCCGCCGCCACCTGGTAGGCCGGGTCGCCGGGGCCGCGCGCGAGGACGCCGAGGGTGCGCCCCAGGTCGTACGGGCCCGACGGGACCCATGTGCGCGTCGCCATCCGGCCAGCCTACGTCGGCGGACCGACAAGCGGAGGCCCTGAGTCCACTTAGCGGGCGCGGGGCGGGCCCCGGTCCGCTACTGGTCGGAGGAGAAGCGGATCGCGCCCGCGTCGATCCGCGCGCCGCACCAGATCCGCGCCCCCGCCCGGAGCTCGTTGTCGGCGCCGACCCGCGCGCCGTCACCGATGACCGCGCCGTCGAGGACCGTGCGCGCCCCGATCCGCGCGCCCGCGCCCACCAGGGAGTCGCGCACCTGCGCGCCCGCCTCGATGACCGCGCCGTCGAGGACCGTGCTGCCGTCGATCCGCGCGCCCGGCTCCACGACGGCCCCGGCGCCGATCACGGTGCCGCCGGTGAGCTTGGCGTCCGGGGCGACGTCCGCGGTGTCGAGGACGAGCCGGTCGCCGCAGCGGCCCGGCACGGCCGGGGAGGGGGCCCGGCCGAGTACCAGGTCGGCGGAGCCGCGTACGAACGCCTGCGGGGTGCCGAGGTCGAGCCAGTAGGTGGAGTCGACCATGCCCTGGAGGTGCGCGCCCGCCGCGAGCAGCCCGGGGAAGGTCTCGCGCTCGACCGAGACGGGCCGGCCGGCGGGGATGGAGTCGATCACCGAGCGGTTGAAGACGTACGCGCCCGCGTTGATCTGGTCGGTGACGATCTCCTCGGGCGTCTGCGGCTTCTCCAGGAAGGCCGTCACCCGGCCGGTGGCGTCGGTGGGCACCAGGCCGAAGGCGCGGGGGTCCTCGACCCGCGTCAGGTGCAGGGAGACGTCCGCTCCCGTGGTGCGGTGGGTGTCGACCAGCGCCTCGATGTCGAGGCCGGTGAGGATGTCGCCGTTGAAGATCAGCACCGGCTCGTCCGGCGCCGAGCGCAGCCGGGCGGCGACGTTGCGGATGGCTCCGCCGGTGCCGAGCGGCTCCACCTCGGTGACGTACTCGAGGTGGAGGCCGAGGGCGGACCCGTCGCCGAAGTACGGCTCGAAGACCTCGGCCAGATAGGACGTGGCGAGCACGATGTGCTCGACCCCGGCGGCGCGGGCCCGGGCCAGCTGGTGGGTCAGGAACGGCACGCCCGCCGCCGGCACCATCGGCTTCGGCGTGTTCATCGTGAGGGGGCGCAGCCGGGTCCCCTTGCCGCCCACCAGGAGGATCGCTTCAGTCACCTTGTCGTCTCTGCTTCCTGCTGGGGACGGGGCTTGATCGGCGGCCAGTTTATGCAGACCGGCGGCGTCCGCCAGCCCCCCGGTCAGCGGCCCTGGAGGCGGGCGGCGGCCGAGCGGGTCGTGCCGAGCTTGCTGTAGAGGCGGTCTCCCGGGCACTCCGTGGCGTAGCCGTCGCGGTGTCCGGAGATGGCCTTGAGCTTGACGGAGGTTCCCTTCTTGAAGAGGTTTCCGCCGCCGGACACCAGGGTCGCGGTGCCGCGCGGGTTCACCCCGTACAGGCCGAGTTTCCACGCGGTGAGGGAGGACAGGGCGTTCACCGCCGCCTTGGGCGGGGTGGAGCTCGCGAAGCTTCCGAGAACGGCGATGCCCATGCTGTTGGTGTTGAAACCGAGGGTGTGGGCACCCATGACCGGCTTCGCCACTCCGCCCGCCCGGCCTTCGTAGATGGTGCCGCACTTGTCGACGAGGAAGTTGTAGCCGATGTCACGCCAGCCGCTGCTCACGACGTGGTAGCGGTAGATACCACGGATGACGGAGGCGGACTCGGAACAGCTGTAGTTGTTGCCGGAGGCCGTGTGGTGGACGAAGGCGGCCTTGACGGTCTTGGTGTACGCGAAGGCGCGCTCGCGGAGCGATTCGTCGGCTCCCCAGCCGGCCCGGGTGACGATACGCGGGCGGGAGGCGGTGTAGCGGCCGTCGGGGGCGGTGTTCTCGCCGGAGTCCGAGGGGCCGTCCTGGTCGTAGCCGTCGTCCGGGTCCCCGCTGACCCGGGAGTCGCCGCTCTCGTCGCTGTCGTTCCAGTCACCGGAGTCACCGGAGTCGTCGTTCTCGGTGTCCCCCTCGGGCTCGTCCGAGGGCATTCTGCCGCGGCCGGTGCCGGTGGCGGCGACGTCGGAGCGCGCGGCCTTCCGGCCCGCGGCGGGGATCTCGGTGGCACCGAGCGGGGCCAGCGGGGCGTTGGCGGCGGAGCTGGCGCGTTCCTCGTCGGTGCCGGGCGGCACGACGGGGACGCGACGGGACTGGGGGGCCGGGGCGGCGCCGGGATCGACGAGTTCGAGGCGCATGCCGGCGGGCAGGGCCCGGCCCTCGGGGGTGCGCTCGGTGGCGGCGTCGGGGCGGACGCGCAGCTGGATGGCGTCGGAGGCGCCGACCCACAGGGGTGCGGTGGAGCCGCGCAGCCGGCCGTTGCGCGCCTCGCGGGAGTCGAGGTCGGGACGGTCGTCGTCGTGGGTCTGGACGTCCTGCCAGCCGGACCACGCCCGGCTGCCCACGGCACGGGTGCGCACCTGGGCGCGGCCGCGGAGCTCGGCACCGGCGTCGTCCCACACGATGCCGATCAGGGAGAAGGGCTTGACCTCGCGCTGGGGCACGCCCTGTTCGGCGGGTCCGTTGGTGCGCGCCCGGTCGGAGCCGCCGAGGCGGACCAGCGGCACGGACTGTGTCGAGCCGGGGACGGTGTTCGGGGCACCGGTGAACGAGGTCGTACCGGAGGAGGCGTTCGCGGGGGCGACCCCCGGCGAGGTGGCCAGGAAGGGCAGGCTGAGGGCGGCGGCGCTGACCGTCGAGGTGACAAGGAATCCACGCATGACAGAAATCCTGGACATATGCGGATAAGTCTGTCCATTCAAAGTGGGCCGGAAAGTGACGCCCAGTCGGCCCCCGCACGGCCCCGCGCGCGCTTTCCCGACTGCCCGTCAGCGGCCTGGCCGCGTACCCTGGCGGCGATGAACGCCACCGATCGCACCCCCGCCGACCTGCTGCGTTCCGCGCTCGCCGCGGACCCGGCCCGCCCTCTCGTGACCTTCTACGACGACGCCACCGGTGAGCGCGTGGAACTGTCCGTGGCCACCTTCGCCAATTGGGTGGCGAAGACCGCCAACCTGCTCCAGGGCGAGCTCTCCGCCGAGCCCGGCGACCGGCTCGCGCTGCTGCTGCCCGCCCACTGGCAGACGGCCGTCTGGCTGCTCGCCTGCTCCTCCGTCGGCGTCATGGCCGACGTGGGCGGCGACCCGGCCGCCGCGGACCTGGTGGTGAGCGGCCCGGACACCCTTCAGGAGGCGCGCGCCTGCTCCGGGGAGCGCGTCGCGCTCGCCCTGCGCCCGCTGGGCGGCCGGTTCCCCCAGCCGCCGGAGGGCTTCGCGGACTACGCCGTCGAGGTGCCCAGCCAGGGCGACCGGTTCGCGCCGTACGCGCCCGTCGACCCGGACGCCCCCGCGCTCGCGGTGGACGGCCTGGAGCTGACGGGGGCCCAGCTGGTCGAGCGGGCGCGCACCGACGCCTTCCAGCACGGGCTGGGCAGCGGCTCGCGGATGCTGTCCGGCCTGCCGTACGCCACCTGGGACGGCCTCTCCGCCGGGCTGTTCGCGCCGCTCGCCGCCGGGGGCTCGGTGGTGCTGTGCCGCAACCTCGACCGGCTGTCCGGCGGCGGCCTGGACAAGCGCCGGGAGAGTGAGCGCGTCACCGTGACGGCCCTCTGACGCTGCCGCATCGCCGGGACCGCGCGATGATCGGGGATACGCGCCGGCCCCGAGCACACCGCCGGCACCGCACGGAAAGGCCCGGCAGAGGCACGTACCACCCCGTGAGGGAGGGACGCAGCTGTGAACGACGGCACCGACGCTCCCTTCCTCACGCCCCGGCGGCGGCGCCGCTGGCTGCGCTGGCTGGCACTGGCCCTGGCCGTGCTGACGCTCGCGCTGGCCGCGGTGGGCTGGGTGCTCTACGAGCGGCTCAACAGCAACATCCACACCGACACGGACACGGCGAACGAGCTGGCGCAGTACGAGCGGGAGCGCCCGACGGCCCTGGTGGCCGGGGCACAGAACATCCTGATCATCGGCTCCGACACCCGCGGCGGACCCGGCAACGGCGAGTACGGCGAGGACAGCGGGACCCAGCGCTCGGACACCACGATCCTGCTGCACGTGTCCGCCGACCGGCGGAGCGCGACGGCCGTCAGCCTGCCGCGTGACCTGATGGCGCAGATCCCCAGCTGCCGGCGCCCGGACGGCAGCCGGACGAACGAGCGGTTCGCCCAGTTCAACTGGGCCTTCGAGCTCGCGGGCCCGGCCTGCACGATCCGTACCGTCGAGAACATCAGCCATATCCGGATCACCCATCACGTGATCGTGGACTTCAGCGGCTTCAAGCGGCTGGTGGACGCGGTCGACGGGGTCGAGGTGTGTCTCAAGCAGCCGATCGACGACCACGAGGCGCACCTCAAACTGCCCGCGGGCCGTCAGGTCCTGCACGGGGAACAGGCGCTGGGCTTCGTCCGCGCCCGCTACAGCCTCGGCAACGGCAGCGACACGGAGCGGATGGGCCGACAGCAGGCGTTCCTGGGCGCGCTGTTCACCGAGATGCAGAGCGACGGCGTGCTGCTCAACCCGACGCGGCTCTACCCCGTGCTCGACGCGGCGACCTCCTCGCTCACCACGGACGCCGGGCTCGGCTCGCTGCGGAAGCTGTACGACCTGGTGCGCACGGTGCGGGGCATCCCGAGCGACCGGGTGCAGTTCCTGACGGTGCCGCGCCGCCCGTATCCGTACAACACGGACCGCGACGAGCTGGTGCAGCCGGACGCGGACCAGCTCTTCCGGCAACTGCGGGAGGACAAGCCGGTGTCGGTCAGCGCGAACGTCCGCCCGGCCGACAGCAAGCCCGGCGGCGCGCACCCGGGCGGTGGCACCGGCCGGCACGGCAAGGCCGAGGAGCCCGGGGCGCCGGAGGGGACCGCGGGGCCGGAGGCACCGGGCGGCTATCAGGCGCCCACCGATCCCGGCGCCCCGACGGACCCGGCCGGCACCTCTCCCTCCCCCTCCGCATCCTCTCCCTCGCCCACCGCGCCCCCCACGTACGAGGGAACCACCGCCGCTCGCGGCAACTGTGGATGAATCCCCCGAAACGTATGATCGGGTTTTTCGCGGCCGCGAAAGGATTGGGCAGATTGCCCAGTTGTAGGGGAGTGGAATTTGTCACCGGCGTCGCTCGACGCTGAACTGGGCGGATAGTGTGAGCGATCCGGTGCGCACGGCCGGGCTGACCGCGCACTGAAAGACGACGTGACCGAGCGCCTCGGGGGGCAGGCGCCGCGTGGCACCGACGGAGGATTCAAGCGACCGTGGACGCGCAAGGCCGTGGGCGGGCGGGCGGCATCGACCCCGCCGACCAGTGGGTCTTCGACCCCGAAACCGGCAGCTACGAGCTGCGCCTCGACCATGCCGAGGGGTCTGATCCGGCCTCCGCGCAGGGTTCGCCCCCCGCGGCCGTCACCACCCCGCCGGCCGCGACGAGTTCCTTCGTCCCCTCCGGGAGGATCTCCTCCAAGAGCCCGGGAACCGCGGCGCCCAAGGCGATGCCCGGTCAGCGCGGCACCGGCGGTGGCGGCGGGCGCAGGGGCGGCGGTCCCAAGGCGGCGGCCGCGGGCCGGCGGCGGCCCAGGCCGAAGAAGACCGCGAAGAAGAAGGTCCTGCTCTGGACGGGCGGCTCCCTCGCCTTCGTCCTGGTCGGCGGCTCGCTGGGCGCGTATCTGCTCTACGAGCACTTCAACAACAACATCAACAAGGTCGACGTCGGCATCGACAACGCCGCCGTCACCAAGGGCCCGGTGAACATCCTCGTCATCGGCACGGACAAGCGCTCGGGCAAGGGCAACGAGGGCTACGGCGACGACGGCAGCGTCGGCCACGCCGACACCACGCTGCTGTTCCACGTCTCCGAGGACCGCTCCAACGCGACCGCGATCTCCATCCCGCGTGACATGATCACCGACATCCCGGAGTGCCCGACCAAGCAGGACGGCAAGACCAAGGCCATCCCCGGCTCCAAGGGCGTCCGCTTCAACGAGAGCCTGGGCCAGGAGGACCGCGATCCCGGCTGCACCTGGCGGACCGTCGAGCAGATCACCGGCCTGAAGATCAGTCACTTCATGATGGCCGACTTCAACGCCGTCAAGCAGCTCTCCTCCGCCGTCGGCGGGGTCGAGGTCTGCCTGGCCAAGGGCATCGACGACCCCAAGTCGCACCTCAAGCTCAGCCAGGGGCGGCACGAGATCCAGGGCGAGGACGCGCTCGCGTTCGTACGGACCCGGCACAGCGTCGGCTTCGGCGGCGACCTGGACCGCATCAAGCTCCAGCAGCAGTTCCTGAGTTCGATGATCCGGAAGATGAAGTCCGGGGACACCTTCACCAACCCCAAGAAGCTCTACGACCTGGGCGACGCGGCGACGAAGTCGCTCACCGTCGACACCGGCATAGGCTCGGTCAGCAACCTGACCAAGCTGGCGAAGGACCTCAGCCGGGTCAACACCAAGAACATCACCTTCGCGACCCTGCCGGTCGTCGACAACCCCGCCGACGGCAAGGTCCGCAAGACGGTCCTCCTCGACAAGCCCAAGGCCGACCCGCTGCTGGCCATGGTCAAGCAGGACGTCTCCCTGACCGAGGTCAAGGAGAAGGAGAAGAAGGCACAGGACGCCAAGGACGCCAAGCAGCAGGCGCTGCTCAAGGGCCCCATGGCGGCGCCCGCGGCCGTGCGGGCCAAGGTGCTCAACGGCAGCGGCAGGATCGGCGCGGCCCAGGAGGCCGTCGCCTGGATGCAGAACTCCAAGGGCATGCCGCGCACCACCAACGGCGGCAACGCGCCCGGCGGCAAGAAGGTCGACAAGACCGTGCTGGAGTTCGCGCCCGACCAGGCCGACCAGGCGCGGCGGCTCGCCGACGCCATGGGGCTGTCGGCCGACGCCCTCAAGGAGACAGCGGCCGCCGCCGGTCCGATGGCGGACATGACGCTCACGCTCGGCGCCGACTTCAAGGCCGCCGGCACCCCCGTCTCCGCACCCGCGGCGCCCGAAAAGGCCCCGGAGGGCATTCAAAAGGTCGAAGCGGACGACAAGAACATCTGCGCCAAGTGAACCTAGGCGTGGCACACACGCATCTCACTGGTCGGGCCACCCTCCGGTGAGGCGCGTGGCCCGCCCGTGCGCGCGGAACGACCCGCGCCCACGGCGCACCAGAGACGGCATGCCTGCCCATCGGGCCGGAAGCACCATTCAGGGGAGGCCCGATGCGGCAGAGCAGTGTGCGGGGGTCGCGCTCGCGCGGCCGCGTCCCGGGAGCCCGTGACGGCGCGGGGAAGAAGGGCGGCGAGGGCGCGTCCGGCGACAGCGGCGCGAAGGGGACGCCGCCCTCCCGCCGCGCGCGCATAGCGCGAATAGCCCGCTGGACCGCGCTCTGCCTCGCGGTCCTGGTCCTCGGCACCTCCGCCGCGGGCTACTTCTACTACCAGCACCTCAACGGCAACCTCAAGAAGGACGCCCTCAACCTCGGCGACAAGCGCCTCGACCGGAGCGCCGCCAACGCCGAGGGCCAGCGCCCGCTGAACATCCTCCTGCTGGGCTCGGACAGCCGTAACACCCCCGAGAACGTCGCACTCGGCGGCGCCCGCGAGGACGCCGGCCGCAAGCCGCTCGCCGACGTCCAGATGCTGGTGCACGTCTCGGCGGACCGCAGCAACATGTCGGTCATCAGCGTCCCGCGCGACACCCGGGTGACGATCCCCAAGTGCACCGACCCGGAGGACGGGAAGGTCTACCGCGAGACCAGCAGCCAGATCATCAACACCAGCCTCATGAACGGCGGTCCGGGCTGCACGGTCGCCACCTGGGAAGAGCTCACGGGCATCCCCATCGACCACTTCATGATGATCGACTTCTCGGGCGTGGTGAGCATGGCCGACGCCGTCGGCGGCGTGCCGGTCTGCGTCGACAACAACGTCTACGACAGCAAGTCCGGGCTGCGGCTGGAGAAGGGCGAGCACAAGGTCAAGGGCGAGCAGGCGCTCCAGTGGCTGCGCACCCGGCACGGCTTCGAGGACGGCAGCGACATAGGCCGGACCCACGCCCAGCACATGTACATGAACGCGATGGTCCGTCAGCTGAAGTCCGGCACCAAGCTGAGCGACCCGGGCCAGCTCACCGGGCTCGCCGAGTCCGCCACCAAGGCGCTGACGGTCGACAAGGACCTCGGCTCGGTCAAGAAGCTCTACGACCTGGCCGAGGACCTGAAGCAGGTGCCGTCCGGCCGGATCACCATGGCGACCATGCCGTGGGCCACCGACCCGCAGGACCCGGACGCGCACGTCGTCCCCAAGGCGGGCGACGCGGACAAGCTGTTCTCGCTCGTGCGCAACGACGTCGCGCTCGACGGCAAGGACAAGAAGAAGGACCCCAAGTCCGCCCCCTCGGCGCCCGCCGCGCCCAGGGGCAGCGTCCCGGTGACCGTCTTCAACGGCACGGGCACCGCGGCCCAGCCCGTGGCCACCGGCCGGGGCAGCGACATCGCGGCGTTCCTCGTCGGGAAGGGCTTCACCAAGGCCACCGCCGACTCCACCCCCCGGTCGCAGCTCGACACGACGCTCAGCTACTCCAAGGCGTCCCAGCGCGGTGACGCCGAAGCGGTGGCCAAGGCCCTCGGGCTGCCGGACGGCGCGCTGCGCATGTCCACCGCGGTCGACGAGCTGACCCTGGTCATCGGCGCCGACTGGCGCTCGGGCACGGCCTATCCCAAGGACCGGGCCGGCGGGGGCGACACGAAGGACGGCACCGACAGCAAGGCCGACGGCGGCGGGTCCGGCGACAAGCCGGGTGACAAGGGCGACGACAAGTCCGGTGACAAGAACGGCGGCAAGTCCGGCGACAAGAAGAAGGACGCCGACAACAAGGCCCCGGAGAGCGCGGACCCGCTCAACGGCAACGACACCTCCGCCTGCATGAAGGTCAATTCGCTGAATCGGTTCTGACGGCGGAAGCCGCTCGTCGGTCTTGTGAGCGTACGGACGAGGGGCCGGACCCGGGGCGGGTCCGGCCCCTTACCGCCGTGACGGGTGAGAGTTCCGCGATCCCGGTGACTTCGCGTAGCACTCCCGATACTCTCTGCGCCTGTGGCTCAGAAGCGCTCACGAAAGGCAGCTTGCATGAGGAACGTCTCCCGGGTCTGCGTACTCGCCGCGGTGAACCTGATGGCGGCCCTCGCGGCGGTGACGGGGCAGGCCACGGCCGCCCCCGCCGAGAAGGCCCACAGCGTCCGGGTGCTGGAGGAGTGCCGCAGCGACGGCACGTCCTTCACCGACAGGCTCATCCCCGGCCACTGCCTCCGGAACGGCGGCTACCGCCTGGAGATGCAGTACGACGGCAACCTCGTCCTCTACTCCGGATCCCGCGCCTGCTGGGCCAGCGGCACCGACGGGACCAACGAGGTCTACGCGAAGTTCTCCGGGGACTGGAAGCCCGACTCCCCCTATATGACGCTGGAATCGCCCGTCGGGGAGCTGCGGAAGTACCGCGGGAAGTACACCGGGCTGCACAAGAGCGGGAACGTCAGCCTCAACAACAAGGGCGAGGTCTGGATCGCCTACGAGAAGATGGCGGGCTGCTGATCCGATGCGCACCCACCACCACGGACGCCGGGGTGCCGTGCGGGCGCTCGTGACCCGCTGCGTGCTGGCCGCCGTCCTCGCGGGCGGCGCGACGGCCGGCCTCCCCACGGCCGCGGAGGCGGCCACCGGTGCCGTGCTCCTCGCCCCCGAGCACCGTCTCGGCGACGCCTGCGCGGCGAACGACAACCTGGGGGAGATCGCCACCAACTTCATCTCCCGCTGCCGCAAAGGCTCCATCCGTTCGGTGTTCCCCGGACAGCACTACGGCGACACCCTGGGCTATCTCAAGGGCTGCCGCCTGAGCACGTGCAACACCGCCTGGAAGCTCCTGAACGACAACCGCTTCAAGAAATAGCCGGGGAAACATGCCCACTTACGTCGCTGTCCTCCTGTGCGAGTCCTCGTCCGACGTGGACGATCACACCCCGCTCTACCAGGAGAGCTTCGTCCTGCTGACGGCCGAGGACGAGGCACGGGCCCGTGAGAAGGCCGAGGCGCACGGCAAGGGCCTGGAGACGAGTTACGAGAACGAGGCCGGTGAGCTGATCATCTGGCGGCTGCGGCACGTGGTCGATGTCAGCGAGGTGCTCGACGAGCGCCTGGCCGACGGCTCGGAGCTCTACGCCCGGCACTTCAGGAACTACACCGCCTACCGCTCCTTCGAGCCGCTCCTCTCGGGGGAGCGGATCTGACGCCTCCGTGGGGACCGGCGCACCGGTCCCCACGGACGGTCAGCCGTTCTTCACCGCCGGACGGCGGCTGGCGATGACCTTCTTCGCCAGGGAGCGCGGGCTGGTCAGGAAGCCGTAGCCCCACGACATGTGCATGGTGGCCAGCGCGAGGGGGATCTGCGCCCGCGCCTTCAGCGGCAGCCCCTTGCCCGCCGGGACCGAGCCCGCCACGATGGCGGCCAGATAGCCGCCGGGCACGACCAGCGCCCACGGGCTGACGGTCGCCCCCGCGACCACACCCGCCGCGATGGCCACGACGGCGGTCGGCGCCGCGAGGTAGCGGAGGTTGATCGACCCCTGGTGGTAGCGGGCGACGACGTGCCGCCAGCGGCCGTAGTCCTTGTACTGCTTGGCCAGCGCCCGCACCGACGGGCGCGGCCGGTAGGAGACCTTGAGCTCCGGTGAGAACCAGATCAGGCCGCCGGCCTCACGGATCCGGAAGTTCAGCTCCCAGTCCTGGGCCCGGATGAACTCCTCGTTGTAACCGCCCTGCCGCTCCAGCGCCTCGCGCCGGAACACGCCGAGATAGACGGTCTCGGCGGGCGCGGCGGCACCGCCGGTGTGGAAGGCGGCATTGCCCACGCCGATCTTCGACGTCATGGCGGCGGCGACGGCCATCTCCCAGGCGTTCTCGCCCTCGGCGTGCATGATGCCGCCGACGTTCTGCGCGCCGGTCTCGTCCAGCAGGCGCACGGCCGTCGCGATGTAGTCCGGCGAGAGCATGCCGTGCCCGTCGACGCGCACCACGACCGGATGGCGGGACGCCTTGATCGCGGCGTTGAGCGCGGCGGGCGTCCGCCCGGTGGGGTTCGGCACGGTGTGGACGCGGGGGTCCTCTTCGACGAGCTCGGCGGCGATCTCGTCCGTACGGTCCGTGGAGGGGCCGAGGGCGATCACGACCTCCAGCTCTCCGGCGTACTCCTGCTCCAGGATGTGCCGCACGGACGTACGCAGGTGCCGCTCCTCGTTGAGGACCGGCATGATCACGGAAACGGCGGGCGGCTGCTGTTCGGGCATGGTTCCTCGGGGGGTACGGGGGTCACCCACCCGGCTGGGCCGGGGTCGGCGGAATCGTCGGTCACGTTACCGCTAATGGCGGACACCGGCGCTGTCCGGCCGGGTGGCCCGGTGACCCGGAGCGGCGTGGGGGCACGGCCCGCTGATCGTATTGACCTACCGTTGCCGGTCCCTGGCCCGCCCCAGGTCGCCCCTGCTGCCGTCCGTCGCGGAGGTCTCCCCATGACCGCACCGGCCCGCACGACCCGCACGAACGGACCGCGCCACGGCGCCCCCCGCCGGCCACGCTGGGGGGTGCGCGTGGCCGCGGGCGTGGCGGCGGTGGTGCTGGGCACCGCGGGCGTGGGGCACGCGGTGGTCAGCGGGATCGACAGCCGCATCGGCCGGATCGACGTCTTCCGCGGGCTGTCGAACCGGCCGGCGAGCGGGCAGGGCACCAATCTGCTGATCGTCGGCACGGACTCCCGGGACAAGATCACCGAGGAGGAGAGGCGGCTCTACCACCTGGGCGGCGCGCCCTGCCACTGCACCGACACGGTGATGCTGGTGCACCTCTCCGCCGACCACGACCGGGCCACCGTGGTCAGCCTGCCACGCGACACCTACAGCGAGATCCCCGACCACCTGGACGAGGCGGGCCGCCCGCACCCCACACATGTGCAGAAGCTGAACGCGGCGTACGCGGAGGGCGGGCCGGCGCTGACCGTACGGACGGTGGAGCACCTCACCGGCGTGCACATCGACCACTATCTGGAGGTCGACTTCACCAGCTTCATGAAGACCGTCGACGAGGTGGGCGGCGTGCGGCTGTGCACCGACCGGCCGCTCCAGGACCCCTTCAGCGGGCTGAACCTGCCGGTGGGCACGAGCACGCTCAACGGCGGCCAGGCGCTGCAGTACGTACGCTCCCGCCACCTCGACGGGGCCGCCGACCTGGGCCGGATGCAGCGGCAGCAGCGCTTCCTCGCGGCGCTGCTGCACCGGGTGTCGCAGAGCGGGGTGCTGCTGAACCCCGTGATGTTCCAGCAGGTCGCCGACACGCTGCTGGGCTCGGTACGCGCCGACCGGAGCTTCGACAGCGGCGAGCTGATCGGGCTGGGCCAGGCCATGCGCAATCTCAAGCCCGCCGCCACGGAGTTCCTGTCGGTGCCCATCGCCTCCGCGAACTTCCCGGTGCCGCACGTCGGCTCGACCGTGAAGTGGGACGACGCCGCCTCCGCCAGGCTCTTCCAGGCCCTGCGCGAGGACCGGCCGCTGACCGCGCACGCGCCCTCCCGGCTCCACGACGCGAAGGCCCCGGCCCGGCGGCAGGAGGCGCCGACGCCGGTGGAGGTGGCGCCCTCGGAGATCCGGGTGCAGGTCTACAACGGCAGCGGCCGCCAGGGCCTGGCCCGCGCCACGGACCAGACGCTGCGCGCCATGGGCTTCAGCACGACGGGCCTGCCCACGGACGCGTCCGCGGGCCCCGCCCAGGCGCGCACGGTGATCGCCTACGACCCCCGCTGGGACCGCTCGGTCCGCTCCCTCGCCGCGGCCCTCCCCACGGCGGAACTCCACCCCGTCCCGGGCCAGGGCCCGCTGATGCGCGTCACACTCGGCACGGACTTCACTGCACTCCACGAGGTCCGCGCCCGGGCGCCCCAGAGGGCGGGCGCGGAGGTGATGACGGGGGATCGGGCGGTGTGCCCTTGAGGAGGGCTCAGCTCCGCACGGGCCTTCGCGTCAAGGGCGATCTCGCCGGGAGCTGTGACTGTGATCGGGCGCGGCGGATGGCCACCCCGCGACGCACCATCCGTGCCGGACCGCGGATGACAGCTTCCGTCCCAGGTCCGGGGCTGTCCTTCGAGCACTCGGCTCGCGTCGCCCCCGGAACCCCGGACGGGCCCCCGCCGCTGGCGGGGGCCCGGTGGTGCGCGGAAGGTGGGGGTAAGGGGGGTCACCGAACCGCGTCCCCGAGAGGCAGCCGACATGCCCGATGTAACCGGTCCGTACGCGCCCGGCACCCCCTGCTGGATCGACCTCATGGTGCCCGACCAGCAAGCCGCCCTGGACTTCTACCGTGATCTCTTCGGGTGGCAGGGCGAGGTCGGGCCACCGGAGACGGGTGGGTACGCCGTCTGCACGCTGCGCGGCAAGCCGGTGGCCGGCATCATGACCGCGATGTCGCCGGACGGCGGGCCGACGCCGCCGACCGTGTGGACCACCTATCTCGCGACCGCCGACGTGGACGCCACCGAGCAGAAGGTCACGAAGGCGGGCGGCAAGGTGATGATGCCGGCGATGGACGTGATGACGCTCGGCCGGATGTCGGTCGTCTCCGACCCGACCGGCGCGGTGGTCGGCCTGTGGCAGGCCCGGGACTTCCCCGGCGCGGGCGTCGTCAACGAGCCCGGCGCGCTGATCTGGAACGAGCTCGACACCAGCGACACGGGCGCCGCCTCGGCGTTCCTCTCCGCCGCCCTGGGCATCAAGGCCGATCCCATGGAGGGCGCGGACGGCTACTTCGCGCTCAACGTCGACGGGCGGACGGTCGGCGGGATGCAGGGGCTCGACAAGCTCCCGGAGGGCACGCCCCCGCACTGGCTGACGTACTTCGCGGTCGACGACACGGACAGCACGGTCGACGCCCTCGTGCACGCGCGGGGCAATGTCATCGTGCCGCCGTTCGACATGATGGCGGGCCGGATGGCCGTCGTGCAGGACCCGCAGGGCGGCATCTTCGCCGTGATCAACGCGACCGGGCCGGAAGCCGCCTGACCCGGTGCGCTCCCCGCGTCACTGGTCGGCGGCGGTGACCTTCTCGTCGTTCTTGAGCTGGTCGAAGAGCTGCTTGGCCTTGACCGAGTCCCACTTGACCGCCACGCCGTCGCTCCGGGTGGGCAGGTTGGGGTTGGAGATCGGCACGGTCAGCTGCTTGCCGTCGCCGCCGGTGACGCCCTTCATCGACCAGAACATCGACATCAGGTCCGTCAGCCCCATGTCCTTGTCGACGACGAGCGTGTCCAGCCCGGAGCCGATGACGGGGTAGAGGCGGAAGGGGTTGAGGACCGTGGACGGCGAGGCCGCCTGCTTGGCGAGGGTGTTCAGGAACTTCTGCTGATTGCGCATCCGCCCCAGGTCCTGGTCGGCCTCCTGGTGGCGCTGGCGTACGAACGCGAGCGACTGCGTGCCGTTCAGCGTCTGGCAGCCCGCCTTGAAGTCCGCGCCGGAGTCACGGTCCTTCACCGGCTTGTCCAGACACATCTCGACACCACCGAGTGCGTCGACCAGATTACGGAAGCCGCCGAAGCCGATTTCCGCGTAGTGGTCGATATGCAGTCCGGTGTTGTACTCGATGGTCTGCGCCAGCAGCTCCGCCCCACCGTCCGAATACGCCTCGTTGAGCTTGTGCGTGGACGCGGGGAACCGTTTGCCGGACTGCGGCCCGGTGAAGGCGGGAATCGTGACGTACGAGTCGCGGGGCAGGCTCAGCATCGTCGTGCCGTTGTCGCCCGTGTGCAGGATCATCATCGAGTCGGTGCGCTTGCCGTCCGCGGACCCGGTGTGGAGGTCCTTCTTGTCCTGGTCGGACAGGCCCTCGCGGCTGTCGGAGCCGACGATCAGATAGTTCGTGCCCTTGCCGCCGGAGGGGCGGTCCTTCACCTTGCTGAGGTCGACCTCGCGGCGCATCTTCGAGTCGGCCCAGAAGTACGTGCTGACGGAGACCGCCAGCAGCAGCACGACGAACGCGATCAGGCCGACCGTGATCCGCTTGCGCCAGTTCGGCGGGCTGGTCCGGCCGCCGCGGCCGCGCGGGCCCCGGCCGTCGCCGCCACCGCCGCCGCCGTTCGGGCCCACCGGGCCGCCGTGCCCGTAGACCCGGCCCGTGTTGTAGCCGTCGCCGGGACGGGGGGCGGGGGGCGCGCTCGTGCCGCCGCCGGAGGAGTTCTGGCCGGGTACCGGCCGGTACGGGCGCGGCGGGGCGTCACGGCGGACATGCGGCATGGCGCGGACGCCCTCCGGCTCGGCGCTCGTGCTGCCGCGTCCGTACCGGTCCCGCCGCTCGTCGGTCCGCCCTTCGCGCCAATCACTCATGAAGTCGAGTGTGCCCGCCCGAACGGCCGACAGACGGGCGGCTACATGATCGGGGCAGGGCTGTTGCAGAGCTGATGCACATCCGGCCCAGTGGAGCGCCCGGGCATACAGTGGTGGACATGACCATTCAGGACCCGGATCTGGAGTCGGATATATCGGGCAAGCCGACATCCGCCTCACGCACGACCCTCTCGCACATCATGACCGCGGGTGACACGAACCTCCTCGGTACGGTCCACGGCGGCGTGATCATGAAGCTGGTGGACGACGTCGCCGGCGCGGTCGCCGGCCGCCACTCCGGTGGCCCCGCCGTCACCGCCTCCATGGACGAGATGGCCTTCCTCGAACCGGTCAAGGTCGGCGATCTCGTGCATGTGCAGGCCCAGTGCAACTGGACCGGCCGCAGCTCCATGGAGATCGGCGTGCGGGTGATGGCCGAGCGGTGGAACGAGTCCACCCCCGCGGTCCAGGTCGGCAGCGCGTATCTGGTCTTCGCGGCCGTCGACGACGGGGGCAAGCCGAGGCGGGTGCCGCCGGTGGAGCCGGAGACGGAGAAGGACCGGCGGCGTTACCAGGAGGCGCAGATCCGCCGCACGCACCGGCTGGCCCGCCGCCGGGCGATCATGGAACTGCGCTCCTCGCGCGAGGCGGAGGGGCTGGCCGACTAGCGGGTTCGCGGGCGCGGGCGCCTGAACGCGGCCGCGCCGCGTGTCCTCGAAGCGCCGGACGGGCCGCATGAGGGGCCGAGGCGGGCTCCTGCGCCGCCCGGCGCGGACGGCCCCGCCGGAGGCCAGCCCGGAGCGGCCTCGCCGAGCCCACGCGAACGGCCCCCGGCAGCACGCCGAGGGCCGTCACCTGCGAAGACCCTACTTCGGCAGGTTGCGCGCCATCACGATCCGCTGCACCTGGTTCGTGCCTTCATAAATCTGCGTGATCTTGGCGTCGCGCATCATGCGCTCCACCGGGTAGTCACGGGTGTAGCCGTAGCCGCCGAGGAGCTGGACGGCGTCCGTGGTGACCTCCATGGCGACATCGGAGGCGAAGCACTTGGCCGCGGCGCCGAAGAAGGTGAGGTCGCCGTCGAGGCGCTCGGACTTGGCCGCGGCCGAGTACGTGAGCTGGCGGGCGGCCTCCAGCTTCATCGCCATGTCGGCGAGCATGAACTGGATGCCCTGGAAGTCGGCGATCGGCTTGCCGAACTGCTTGCGCTCCTGGACATAGCCCTTGGCGTAGTCCAGCGCGCCCTGCGCGATGCCCAGCGCCTGCGCCGCGATGGTGATGCGGGTGTGGTCGAGGGTCTTCATCGCGGTCGCGAAGCCGGTGCCCTCCTCGCCGATCATGCGGTCGGCGGGGATCCGGACGTTGTCGAGGTAGATCTCGCGGGTCGGGGAGCCCTTGATGCCGAGCTTCTTCTCGGGCGCGCCGAAGGAGACGCCCTCGTCGGACTTCTCCACCACGAAGGCGGAGATGCCCTTGGAGCGCTTCTCGGGGTCGGTGACGGCCATGACCGTGTAGAACTCGCTGACGCCCGCGTTGGTGATCCAGCGCTTCACGCCGTTGAGGACGTAGTGGTCACCGTCGCGCACGGCCTTGGTCTTCATGCCGGCCGCATCCGAACCCGCGTCGGGCTCGGAGAGGGCGTACGAGAACATCGCCTCGCCCTTGGCCAGCGGGCTCAGATAGCGCTTCTTGAGGTCGTCCGAGCCGGAGAGGACGACGGGCAGCGAGCCGAGCTTGTTGACCGCCGGGATCAGCGAGGAGGAGGCACAGACGCGCGCGACCTCCTCGATGACGATCACGGTGGCCAGCGCGTCGGCACCGGCGCCGCCGAACTCCTCGGGCACGTGCACGGCGTGCAGATCGGCGGCCACCAGCGAGTCGAGCGCCTCCTGGGGGAAGCGGCCCTCCTCGTCCACCTCGGCGGCGAACGGCGCGATCTTCGCCTCGGCGAGCGAGCGCACGACCTTGCGGAGCTCGTCGTGCTCCTCGGAAGGCCGGTACAGGTCGAAGTCCTTTGTTCCCGCCAAGGCGTGCTCCCCTGAGAGTTAACTACCGTTTAGTAACCCAATTCTAGGGGCGGTGTCCGGACGGGTATACGTGAGCTTGCCGACAGCGTCCGCACGGCGGTCCGCACCGCGCCCGAGGGGTCATGGCGTCTCCCGAGATCCTTCCCGGGGCACGCCCCGACTATGCTCGGGCAGCGCAATCCGGCCCGTCAGCACATGGAGCACCGCATGGCCCCCAGGATCACCGTGATCGGCACCGGCTACCTCGGCGCCACCCATGCGGCCGCCATGGCCGAGCTCGGCTTCGAGGTGCTGGGCCTCGACGTGGTGCCCGAGAAGATCGAGATGCTCGGCCGGGGCAAGGTCCCGATGTTCGAGCCCGGCCTGGAGGAACTGCTCGGCCGCCATGTGGCCGGCCTGGAGGGCTCGACCGGGCGGCTGCGCTTCACCACCTCCTGGGAGGAAGTCGGCGAGTTCGGTGACGTCCACTTCATCTGCGTGAACACCCCGCAGAAGCACGGTGAGTACGCGTGCGACATGTCCTACGTCGAGGCCGCCGTCACCGCCCTCGCCCCCGTGCTGCACCGGCCCGCGCTGGTCGTCGGCAAGTCGACCGTCCCGGTCGGCAGCGCGGCGCGGCTCGCGGGGCTGCTCGCCGGGCTGGCCCCGGCGGGCGCCGACGTCGAGCTCGCCTGGAACCCGGAGTTCCTGCGCGAGGGCTTCGCCGTCCAGGACACGCTGCGCCCCGACCGGATCGTCGTCGGCGTCGCCGGTGAGCGCGGCGAGAAGCTGCTGCGCGAGGTGTACGCGACGCCGATCGGCGCGGGCACGCCGTTCGTCGTCACCGACTACCCCACGGCCGAGCTGGTGAAGACCGCCGCGAACTCCTTCCTCGCCACGAAGATCTCCTTCATCAACGCCATGGCCGAGGTCTGCGAGGCGGCGGACGGCGACGTGGTGAAGCTCGCGGAGGCCATCGGCCACGACGAGCGGATCGGCAAGAAGTTCCTGCGGGCCGGCATCGGCTTCGGCGGCGGCTGCCTGCCCAAGGACATCCGGGCCTTCATGGCCCGCGCGGGCGAGCTGGGCGTCGACCAGGCGCTGACCTTCCTGCGCGAGGTCGACTCCATCAACATGCGCCGCCGCGGCCACATGGTCGAGCTCGCGCGGGAGGCGGTCGGCGGCGGCTTCCTCGGCCGTCGGGTGGCCGTGCTCGGCGCCACGTTCAAGCCGGACTCCGACGACGTACGGGACTCCCCGGCGCTCAATGTCGCCGGGCAGATCCACCTTCAGGGCGGGCAGGTCACCGTCTACGACCCCAAGGGGATGGAGAACGCCCGCCGTCTCTTCCCGACGCTCGCTTACGCGCCGACGGCGCTGGACGCGGTGCGGGGGGCGCATGTGGTGCTGCACCTGACGGAGTGGGGGGAGTTCCGGGAGCTTTCTCCCGCGGAGCTGGGGGGTGTGGTGGCCGAGCGGTGTTTGCTGGACGGGCGCAATGCGCTGGACGCTCGCGCCTGGCGGGAGGCCGGGTGGACGTTCCGGGCCATGGGGCGGCCGCAGGCGTAGGTTTCTTTGCGGCTCCGCCGCGGGGGTGGGGTGCGTTCGCTTGCGCCTGCGGCGGGCTTTTTCCCCTACCCGCCCCTTCCCGAAGCCGGGGGCCTGGGGCAGGCGCCCCCGTTGGGAAGGGGCGGGGCTGGGGAAAAACCCCGGGATCAGCCGTCCAGGGACTCGCGTGTCACGTTCGACGGGCCCCTCGTCGTGGCGGAAGCCACGGACTCCGCCGCCCGCAGCACCCGCACCGCGTTCCCCCACGTCAGCTTCGCCAGGTCCGGCTCCGACCAGCCGCGGCGCAGAAGCTCCGCGATCAGGTGGGGGTAGCCGGACACGTCCGGCAGGTCGGACGGGGTGAAGGCCGTGCCGTCGAAGTCGCCGCCGATGCCGATGTGGTCGATGCCCGCGAGCTCGCGCATGTGGTCGAGGTGGTCGGCGACCGTCGATGTGGTGGCGATGGGGCGGGGGTTGGCCGCCTCGAAGGCGCGGTGGACGGCCATCGCCTCGGCCGTGGTGTCGAGGTGGTGCAGGCCGTGGGCCCGCATGTTCTCGTCGGCGGCGCGGGTCCAGGCGACGGCCTCGGGGAGGATGAACTTCGGGACGAAGGTGGCCATGGCCATGCCGCCGTTCGCGGGCAGCGCCGCGAGGACGTCGTCCGGCACGTTGCGCGGGTGGTCGCAGACGGCCCGCGCGGAGGAGTGCGAGAAGATCACCGGCGCCTCGCTGACCCGCAGGGCGTCCCGCATCGTGTCGGCGGAGACGTGCGAGAGGTCGACGAGCATGCCGAGGCGGTTCATCTCCCGCACGACCTCCTCGCCGAAGGCGGTCAGCCCGCCCGCCACGGGCGCGTCCGTCGCGGAGTCGGCCCACGGGACGTTGTCGTTGTGGGTCAGCGTCATATAGCGCACGCCGAGGCGGTGCAGGGCGCGGAGCGTGGCGAGGGAGCTGTTGATGCTGTGACCGCCCTCGGCGCCCATGAGGGAGGCGATCCGGCCCTCGGCGCGCGCCGCCTCCATGTCGTCCGCGGTGAACGCGAGCCGCAGGTCGGCGGGGTAGCGGGCGGTCAACTGGCGTACGGCGTCGATCTGTTCCAGCGTGGCGCTGACCGCCTCGTCACCGGCCATGTCGGTGCGCACGTACACGGACCAGAACTGCGCCCCCACGCCGCCCGCGCGCAGCCGCGGCAGGTCGGTGTGGAGGTCGGCGCTCTGGTCGGTGGCGAGGTCGCGCCGGTCGAGGTCGTAGCGGACCTGCTGGCGCAGCGCCCAGGGGAGGTCGTTGTGGCCGTCGACGACGGGGTGGGCGGCGAGCAGTTCGCGGGCGCGCGCGAGGTGGTCGCTCACGGCGGTCACTTCCCGAAGCCGAAGCCGTCGTTGCCGGTGGCCTTCGCGCGCAGCCGGCGGCCCTTCTCGGTGGCCTGTTCGTTGAGCTCGTCCTGGAAGCGGCGCATCCGCTCCAGCAGTCGGCCGTCGTGGGCGGCGAGCATGCGGACGGCGAGCAGGCCGGCGTTGCGCGCGCCCGCGACGGAGACGGTGGCGACGGGGACCCCGGCCGGCATCTGCACGATGGAGAGCAGGGAGTCCATGCCGTCGAGGTACTTCAGCGGGACGGGCACGCCGATCACCGGCAGCGGGGTGACGGAGGCCAGCATGCCGGGGAGGTGGGCCGCTCCCCCGGCGCCCGCGATGACGGCCTTGAGCCCGCGGCCGGCGGCCTGCTCCCCGTACGCGATCATCTCGCGGGGCATCCGGTGCGCGGAGACGACGTCGACCTCGTAGGGGACGTCGAACTCGTCGAGGGCCTTGGCGGCGGCCTCCATGACGGGCCAGTCGGAGTCGGAGCCCATGACGATGCCGACCAGGGGGGAGCTGTTCGTCATTCGGTGATCGTTCCTCGCAGGTATCCGGCGGCGTGGCTCGCGCGCTCGCGCACGTCGGCCAGGTCGTCGCCGTAGGTGTTGACGTGTCCGACCTTGCGGCCGGGCTTGACGTCCTTGCCGTACATATGGATCTTCAGGCCCGGGTCCCGCGCCATGCAATGCAGATAGGCGGCGTACATGTCGGGGTAGTCGCCGCCGAGGACGTTGGCCATGACGGTCCACTTCGCGCGCGGGCGCGGGTCGCCGAGCGGGAGGTCGAGCACGGCGCGTACGTGGTTGGCGAACTGCGAGGTGATCGCGCCGTCCTGGGTCCAGTGGCCGGAGTTGTGCGGGCGCATGGCGAGCTCGTTGACGAGGACGCCGGGGGTGCCGTCCGCGTGGCGGATCTCGAAGAGCTCGACGGCGAGGTGGCCGACCACTCCGAGCTCCTTGGCGATCTTCAGGGCGAGCTGCTGCGCGTGGGCGGAGAGCGCCTCGGAGAGGCCGGGGGCGGGGGCGATGACGGTGTCGCAGACGCCGTCGGTCTGGATGGACTCGACGACGGGATAGGAGACGGCCTGGCCGTGCGGGGAGCGGACGACGTTGGCGGCGAGCTCGCGGACGAAGGGGACCTTCTCCTCGGCGAGCACGGGCACTCCGGCGTGGAAGGGTTCACCCGCCTCTTCTGCGTCACGGACGATCCAGACCCCCTTTCCGTCATAACCGCCGCGCACCGTCTTGAGGACGACGGGGAAGCCGTCGCCCTCGGCGGCGAACCGCTCGACGTCGGCGGGGTCCTCGACGATCCGGTGCCGGGGACAGGGCACTCCGATCGCGTCGAGCTTCGCCCGCATCACGCCCTTGTCCTGGGCATGCACCAGCGCGTCGGGCCCCGGGCGGACGGGAATGCCGTCCGCCTCCAGGGCCCGGAGGTGCTCGGTGGGTACGTGCTCGTGATCGAAGGTGATCACATCGCAGCCTTGTGCGAAAGCACGAAGGGTTTCCAGGTCGCGATGGTCGCCGATGACGACGTCGCTGACCACCTGGGCCGCCGAGTCCTGCGGGGTGTCACTGAGCAGTTTGAACTTGATGCCGAGGGGGATGCCCGCCTCGTGGGTCATACGGGCGAGCTGACCGCCGCCGACCATGCCGACTACCGGGAACGTCACGCCCCCAGGGTATCCGTACGTGCGAACCGCTCCCACACCCTCTTGGAGGATCATCCTAAGAACAAGGAGCTGCCGTGATGGCCGATATGGCGTGCGTTCGCTCCGCGTTCACCGATGCCCTCTCTCGGTGACCCGGAGCGCTGGATAGCATGAATGCCGCCCATGTCCCCGGACAGCCCCACACGACGGAGCCTGACGATCTTTATGAGTCAACGGCACACCATGCGTTCCCGGCTGCAGAGGCTGGCCCGCGAGATAGCGAAGTTCGGCGCGGTCGGGGCCATCGGGTTCGTGGTCAACTTCATCGTCTTCAACATCTGCGTCCACGGCTTCCACCTCGCGGTGGTGCGCTCGGGCGTGATCGCGACGGTGGTCGCCATCGCGACCAACTACGTCGGCAACCGCTACTGGACCTACCGCGACTGCGACACCAGCCGGCGCAGCCGCGAGCTGTCGCTGTTCCTGCTGTTCAGCGGCATCGGCCTGGTGATCGAGAACGGCATCCTGGCGCTCTCGCACTACGGCCTCGGCCTGACGACCCCGCTCGCGGACAACATCGCGAAGAACGTCGTCGGCCTCGGCATCGGCACGGTCTTCCGCTTCTGGTCCTACCGCACATGGGTCTTCCGGGCCCTCCCCGCGCGCGAGGCGGTGCAGACGGCGGAGTCCTTCCTCACGGAGGAGCCGCCGGCCCGGATCGACGCACAGTGATCGACGCGCGGCAGCGGCTCAGGCCGGGCCGGCGCCGTCCGTCTGGTCCCCCTCAAGGCTGAGGAACAGCGCGAAGACCGGCGGGTTGGCCTGGAGGAGCTCCAGGCGCCCGCCGTCCGCCTCGGCGAGGTCGCGGGCGACCGCCAGGCCCAGCCCGGTGGAGTTCCGGCCGCTGACCGTCCGCTCGAAGACCCGCGCGCCCAGGTCCGGCGGGACGCCCGGCCCCTCGTCGGTGACCTCCACGACCGCCTGGGTGCCGGTGACGCGGGTGCGCAGGGCGACCGTGCCGTCCCCGTGCATCAGCGAGTTCTCGATGAGCGTCGCGAGCACCTGCGAGACCGCGCCCGGGGTGCCGACGGCCCGCAGCCCCTGCTTGCCGGAGCGCACGATGGCCCGCCCCTCGCTGCGCGAGGCGGGGCGCCACTCCTCGATCTGCTGCTTGACGACCTCGTCCAGGTCGAAGGTGACGGCCGAACCGGCCTTGGGGTCGCGGGAGTTGGTGAGCAGCCGCTGGACGACGTCGGTGAGCCGCTCCACCTGGGTGAGGGCGATCGTCGCCTCCTCCTTGACCGTGTCCGGGTCGTCGGTGAGCGTGATCTCCTCCAGCCGCATCGACAGCGCCGTCAGCGGCGTGCGCAGCTGGTGCGAGGCGTCGGCGGCGAGCCGGCGCTCGGCGGTGAGCATCCGGGCGATCCGCTCGGCACTGGAGTCCAGGACGTCCGCCACCCGGTCCAGTTCGGGCACGCCGTAGCGGCGGTGCCGGGGGCGCGGGTCGCCGGAGCCGAGGCGCTCGGCCGTCTCGGCCAGGTCGATGAGCGGGGCGGTGAGCCGGTTCGCCTGCCGTACGGCGAGGAAGACGGCGGCCACCACGGCGAGCAGGGCCACCGCGAGGATGACCAGCAGGGTGCGGCCGACCTCACGGCTGACCGTGGAGCGGGACGCCTCGACCCGTACGGTCTCGCCCTGCCCGCCCTTGAGCTCCGCGGTGATGAGGCCGCCCTTGGGGCGGGTGCCGATCTCGATGACCGGCCTGCCGGGGATCTCGATCCGGGCGTAGCGCTGCGGCGTGATCTGCTCGCTGAGGATCCCCGACTCCACCCGCTCCCCGCCGACCAGCCGGCTGTCGACGATGGATTCCAGGCGCACGGCCTCCGACTGCACGCTCTCCTGCGCGCTGTTCTCGATCGTGCGGGTCTCGACGATGACGAGCGAGATCCCGAACACGGCGATCACGACGAGCACGACGGCGAGCGTGGAGTTGATCAGTCGGCGGCGCACGGTGCCCTCCGGGCGGGTGGTACGTAAGCAGCCCGGCAGCGGGGCTCTGGGCCGGGTCGGCTCAGCTCTTCTCGAAGCGGAAGCCGACGCCGCGGACGGTGGCGATGTAGCGCGGGTTGGCGGCGTCGTCCCCGAGCTTCTTGCGGAGCCAGGAGATGTGCATGTCGAGGGTCTTGGTGGAGGACCACCAGGTGGTGTCCCAGACCTCGCGCATCAGCTGATCGCGGGTGACGACCCGGCCGGCGTCCCGCACCAGCACCCGGAGCAGGTCGAATTCCTTCGCCGTGAGCTGGAGTTCCTCGTCGCCCATCCAGGCGCGGTGCGACTCGACGTCGATCCGCACGCCATGGGTGGCGGGGGGCTGCTGCTGGGACTCGACAGTGCCGCGGCGCAGCAGCGCCCGCACGCGGGCCAGCAGTTCGGCGAGCCGGAAGGGCTTGGTGACGTAGTCGTCGGCGCCGGCGTCCAGGCCGACCACGGTGTCCACCTCGTCGGCGCGGGCCGTGAGGACCAGGACGGGGAAGCCGTGGCCTTCGGTGCGCAGCCGGCGGCAGACCTCCAGGCCGTCCATGCCGGGCAGCCCCAGGTCGAGGACGAGCAGGTCCACCCCTCCCTTGAGGCCGGCGTCGAGCGCCGTGGGACCGTCTTCGCGCACCTCCACCTCATAACCCTCGCGGCGCAGGGCGCGTGCGAGCGGTTCCGAGATGGACGCGTCATCCTCGGCGAGCAGTACTCGGGTCATGGCTTGATGGTAGTCCGCCCGGGCGCACGTCAGAGGTGCACTCAGAGCTACCGAGGGCAACACTTCTCCAAGAGCAAACTCACCTTCGAACGTATGCGAATGGTTCCGGACTCACCTGTGATCCATGTCTCAACGCCTTCCTTATCCGGGCGGGGTGTGACGTATGGTGACCAGACGTCTGTAGCACCATCGGGGGACCTTCGGCACGACCACATCTCGCCGGAGGTCTCTGTTGTGCGCGGGGCTGTTCCCTCAGCCTTGTTACACAGTGAATGACCTGTCGGCCGGGTCCGCCGCGCGAAGGTGCGCGGGGGCGTGGATCCCGGTGTACGGCTGTCCTGCCGGTCCCCCGCGGGGGACCGAACCCCTTAGGGCGTGGGGGCGGGCAGCGCAGTAGCCGGTGCCGGCCAACCCCCACCCGGGCGCGTAACAGCTCCATCGCGCGTCCCGAGCACACAAGGATCGACCATGGCGTCCAGCCTGACGAAGGGTGCTGCTCCTCAGGAGACCACTCCTGCTCCCAGCGGCAAGACCTTCCTTGGCCACCCCAGCGGGTTGGCCATTCTCTTCATGACCGAGATGTGGGAGCGGTTCTCCTACTACGGCATGAGGGCCCTTCTCGTCGTCTATCTGATCGCCGGTGGCCCGGACGCCAAGCCCGGCAGTCAGGGCGGCGGTCTGGCGATGCCCGAGGCCACCTCGGTCGCCATCTACTCCGTCTACGTGGCGATGGTGTACCTGCTCGCCATGCCCGGCGGCTGGTTCGGTGACCGTGTCTGGGGTCCGCGCAAGACGGTGGCCATCGCGGCCAGCGTCATCATGGCCGGTCACCTGGTCCTGGCCATCCCCGGGAAGCCGACGTTCTTCTTCGGCCTCGCGCTGGTGGCGATCGGTTCCGGTCTGCTGAAGGCCAACATCTCGACGATGGTCGGCCACCTCTACGACGGTCCCAAGGACCCGCGCCGTGACGGTGGCTTCACGCTCTTCTACATCGGCATCAACGTCGGCGCCTTCGCCGCACCGCTGGTGATCGGCACCGTCGGCCAGAAGTACAACTGGCACCTCGGCTTCGCGATCGCCGCCGTCGGCATGGGCCTCGGTCTGCTGGTCTTCCTGCTGGGCACCCGCCACCTGAACGCGAAGAGCAGCCAGGTCCCGACCCCGCTGACGGTCGCCGAGCGCAACTCCTGGCTGAAGAAGGGCCTGATCTGGCTCGTCGTCGCCGCGGTCTTCTACGGCATCGTGATCGGCACCGGCGTCTACACGATCAACTGGGCCCTGGTCCCGATCGCGCTGCTCGGCCTCTTCATCCCGATCTTCGTGCTGGCGCGCATCAAGCGCGACAAGGAGCTGACGGAGACCGAGCAGACCAAGGTCAGCGGCTACATCTGGTTCTTCGTCGCGGCCGCCGTGTTCTGGATGATCTTCGACCAGGGCGGGTCGACGATGTCGACCTTCGCCGAGAAGAAGACCGCGGACAACATCTTCGGCTTCGACTTCCCGTCCACCTGGTTCCAGTCGGTCAACTCGCTGTGGGTCGTGGCGCTGGCGCCCATCTTCGCGGCGCTGTGGCTGGCGCTGGCCCGCCGCAAGAGCGAGCCCAGCACCACGGTGAAGTTCGCCGCGGCGATGGTCTTCGTCGGCCTCTCGTTCGTCCTCTTCGCCCTCCCGATGTCGATGGCGTCGGACGGTACGAAGGTCAGCCCGATGTGGCTGATCGCGATCTACGGCCTCCAGACCGTCGGCGAGCTGTGCCTGTCCCCGGTGGGTCTGTCCCTGACCACCAAGATGGCGCCGGCGAAGTACGCCAGCCAGATGATGGGTGTCTGGTTCCTCGCGGTCACCGCGGGCGACTGTGTGATGACCCTGCTGATCACGGCGGGTGCCGACCTCAACGGCACCGGCGTGATCCTCGGCGAGGCCGCGGCCGCCGTCCTGGCGGGCGCCGGCATCTGGCTGAACCGCAAGAAGATCGTCGGCCTGATGGGCGACGTCCGCTGACGCGGTCCGCTCGGTAACGATCCGTAACTCGGAGTGCCCCCCGGGGCGATGGCGCGCCATCGCTCCGGGGGGCGCTTTGGTTTACGCCTCATCCGGAGGACGCGCCTTCGCGCGGGTGGTGGACGGGCGGTGCGCGCCCCCGCCCGAAGCCTCCGTGGCGCGTGTCGGGTCCGCCTCCGGGCGGAACCACGGCAAGGAGCCGTCGCGAGCCTCCTCGGGCCGCTCGGCGGGCCGTACGCGCCCCACCACCGCCATCCCCACGCGGAACACCCCCACCGACACCACCACGCACAGCAGGATCCAGAAGAGCGTCACCCCCCACGGCCGTCCCACGGCCCACGGCTCCTCCACCAGCACCTTGTCCCCGTACTTCAGGGACACCTGGTAGTCGCCGTACGCCCCGGCCGCCAGCTCCACGTCCAGCGGGACGCGGGCCCGCCCGCCCGCCGCGATCGTGCCCCGCCAGTGCTGCTTCTCCCACTCCGGCGCGAGCACGCCGTGCGAGGTGCCGACCTCGAAGACGGGGTCCTTGGCGGGCGTGGAGCCCAGATTGCCGAGGGTGACGACCAGCCGCCGGTGCGGCGGTGCCCCGAACCACGTGAGCAGCCCGCCGCTCCCCTCCAGCCGCGCGTCCAGGACCCCGAGCCGCTCGCCGCCGGTGCGCGGCGGCAGGGACGCGACGGGGTGCCCGGCCACCTTGAGCGCCGCGTCCACGGCCACCGGGTCGCCCGTGACGGTCGCCACGTGCACCACGCAGGGGCACGGCTTGGGCGGCTCGGCGACCGGGATCCGCGTGCTGAAGCGGCCGTCGGCGCCGGTGGTCGCGGTGCGCCCGTCGGCGTTGGCGCAGCTGTCGGTGCCGCCGATCATGTCCTGGCCGCAGACGAGGAGCGTGAGCAGGGTCCGGGGCCGCCATCCGGTGCCGCTGACGGTGAGGACGGCGCCCTTGCCCGCCTCGGTCCGGTCGAGCCGCAGAGCGGGCCCGTCGGCGCTCGCGCGGGCGGCGGGCAGCAGCACACACGCCAAGGCCAGCAGCAGGGCCGCCACGCCCGCGCCACGGGCCTTCACGCCGCCGCTCCCGCACGCCGGGCGCGCCGGGAGCGGCGTACGAACAGGAGCGCCGCCGCGGCGAGCACCGCGGCGAGCCCGCCCAGGGCCGGGAACAGCCACGGGAGGGGCGTGTACGAGCCGGAGGCGGTCGCGCGGGCGCCGCCGGGCGCGGTGGCGGTGAGCCGGACCCGTACGGAGTCCAGGCGCGGCGCGTCCGTCCACCGCTCCGCCAGCCGCACGCTCCGGCCGGGCGCCAGCTCCGCGGGCACGCCCGTGGCCGTACGGCGCAGGACCGTGCCGAAGAGGCCGTCCGCGCGGATGTCCAGGCGCGGGGAGAGCGCGGTGTTGCCGCGGTTGACCAGCGCGTAGCGGATGACCGCGGCGCCGCCCTCGCGGCTGACGCGTACGTGCTCCACGGCGAGCGCGAGCAGCGCGGCGCCGCTCACCCGCACGGTCAGCGGTACGCGCGCCTGCCGCCCCTCCCCGCTGACGACGAGCGCGCCCGGATGATCTCCCGGCGCCGCGCCGGCGGGCACGGCCACGGCGAACGGCACGTCCGCGCGGGTACGCGCCGGGACCTTCACCGTGCGCACCGCGAGCGACACCCAGGACCCGTCCGCCCGCACGGCGAGGGAGCGCGCGGTGTCACCGGGATTGATGACGGACAGCTTGTCCTGGAACACGGTGCCGGGGTCGCCCTCCAGCTCGAACGCTCTCCGGTCGTCGGGGCGGGGCGTGCTCTTGCCCGCGGGGGCGGGGGTGGCGATCCATTGCCGGGGGTCGGCGTCAGCGGTGGGGGCGGCGGCAAGGAGGACGACGCAGACCGCTGCGAGGTGGTGCGGCTTCATGGGCGGCTCCCGGTGTGCGTCTGCGCCTGCGGCGGGCCTTTCCCCAGCCCGCCTCTTCCCGCTGCGTCTGATGTGCGGCTCCGCCGCGTGGGGGGCGCGTGCCCCAGGCCCCCGGCCACGGGTTTCGTTGCCGCCTGCGGCGGGAGCGGCCTGCGGCCGCGTCCTCAACTCCCCCAGCTACCTCCCCCAGACTCCGTCCGGGGGTGCCCCCAACGGGCTGGATTTGGCTGATGTGGGTGCGCAACTCAGCCCGTCCGGCGTTTGAGGACAACGCGGCGAAGCCGCGTTGCGGGGGGCTGGGGGCTGGCTTGCCCCCAGTTTCGGGAAGGGGCGGGGCAGGGGAAAAGCCCGCCGCAGGCGCCAGCCGGCCCGCACCCGGAAGCTGAGGCAAGCCTCCATCCCGCACCGCCTAGCGCGCAGCGCCCCGCCGCCGCGTCAGCCAAAGCGCCCCGGCGACCCCGGTCAGCAACACCGTCCCCCCGAGCGTTCCGAGCGCGACCGCCGAATCCGCCGGCCCCGTCTGCGGCAGCTGCCCACCACCGGTGGACCCCCCGCTCACGGCCGACCCGCTCGCCCCGCCCGTACCACCCGTACCACCCGACGTGGACCCGCCAGTGGTCGAACCGCCCGTTGTCGAACCGCCCGTCGTGGAGCCCCCGGTCGTCGACCCGCCCGTCGTGGTGCCGCCCGACGAACCGCCCGCCTTGACCTCCAGCGTCAGCGACGGCTTCGGGTTGTTCGACGGCGTGCAGGTCGTCGTCGTGCCGAGGGCGGAGATCGTGAGGGTGGAGGCGGTGAAGGTGACGGTGCCGCTCTTCTTCGGGGTGTACGTGCCCGACAAGTCGCTGATCTTGATGGGGGTGTTGGCGGGGATCTCCTCGGAGTTGGCGGGGCCCTCCACGGCCACCGTGCCGCTGTCCGCGCCGCCGAGCTTGATGACGGCGCTCGGCTTCATCGCGCCCTTGCCGAGCGCGACGGGGCTGGAGGAGACGCCCTTCTCGAAGGACATGGTGAGCTTGTAGGAGTCGCCGCTCGCGACGCCCTTGATGTCGATGGGCGACACCGCGCTCTTGTCGCCGATGGGGGTCTTGCACTGGTAGTTGACGTCGACCGTGTCCGCGTGCGCGGCGGGCGCGGCCAGCAGGAGGACCGTTCCTCCGGCCACGGTCGCGGCGAGCGCGAGCGCGCCCGTACGGCGAGCGGGTCGGCGCTGGATGTGGGACACCTCGGGTTCCCCTCTCGTCCGGTGCCGTAGCCGTGCATCACTGACGGCACATCAGATCGGGCGCCGACAGTACGCCGGGGACCTCGAGGAGGGAAGAGATCTCACGCGCTAGGCCGGAGCGGCGAGCTCCGCCCAGACGGTCTTGCCCTCGCCGCCCTCGTTGCGCACGACTCCCCAGTCCAGGCAGAGCCGCTGCACGATGAACATGCCGTGGCCGCCGGGGCGGCCCGCGCGGTGCGGGGTGCGGGGCGTGGGGGTGCCGACGCCGGGGTCGGCGACCTCCAGCCGCAGCACCTTGCCGGCGAAGCTCACCCGCAGTTCCTCGGGGCCGTCGGCGTGCAGGCAGGCGTTGGTGACCAGCTCGGAGACGACCAGCAGGACGTCCTCGGCGGCCGCGCGGTGGTCGGCGGTGGCGGCGGGCAGCCAGCCCCAGTCCTGGAGCGCCTGGCGGGTGAAGTCCCTGGCACGGGGAACCGCGCCGCTGGCCCCGACGAGGCGGAGGCGGCGGACCTGCCCCCCGGCGGGCGGGTGGGCATCGACGGAGGCGCCGTCCGCGTCCGGACCGGGCTCGCCCGGCGGCGGGTACGGCCGCGTGGTGCTCATCAGCGCTTCACCTCACCGATTCACCGACTCAGGGTTTGATGGATACCAGGCACTTAAAACAGATGCAGTACAGATTCAGCAGACTCCTGCCCGACCGATCCAGGGGAACACCCACTTCTTCGGCGTGGCTCCTGTGACACGGGTAACCCGGGGGTAACGCACAGGTAGGAGTGGTAACACCCGTCACTCGGAGAGCGCGGCATCCAGCGTGTCGTGCACGGTGAAGACGGCTTCCGCGCCGGTGATCTCGAAGACCCTGGCGACGACCGGTTGCATGGCGGCGAGGTGGATGGATCCACCCGCGGCCTCCGCGACCAGCCTGGCGCCCAGCAGCACGTTGAGCCCGGTGGAGTCGCAGAACTCCAGCTTCGAGCAGTCCACGACCACGCGCGCGCTGATACCGGCGACGCTCGCCTCCAGGGGCTCGCGCAGCAGCTCGGCGGTGTGGTGATCGAGCTCACCCGCCGGCGTCACGACCGCACTGGCTCCGTGGCGCCGGACCTCTACATTCAGCCGGCCTTTGCTTGCGCTGCCGACCATCCCGCGGTCCATGCGCATCCCTTCCCGGTTGCTTGCGTGGACGGGTGAACACTACGCCTTCGATACGACGTCCGGTAGCCGAACATCCGTCATTTACCGACAAAGTCGGACAACACGGACTTGCCAGGGGGTGGTGAAGACCGGTAGGGCTAGTAGAGGACATCCACCACGGACGGCTTTGGAGGCGCCGCAAACCGCAGCAAGAAGTCAAGGCATCGGCGGCCATATGCCGAGAATGATGGAGGACACCATGTCACCCCGGCTCGACGCACCGCGCACCGGAACCCTTCGGGAGACCGCGTCGTCGGCGACCCCGCACGAACAGAACGAGCCCGCTGTCGCCGGGCTCCCCGAGATCCCGCCCTACGACGAGGTGGGGCCGGACGACGCGCGGGCCCTGTCCAAGACCCTCTTCGCCCGCCTCGCGGAGCTCGAGGAGGGCACCCACGCACACGCGTATGTCCGCAACACCCTGGTCGAACTCAATCTGGCCCTGGTGCGGTTCGCCGCCTCGCGGTTCCGCACCCGCAGCGAGCCGATGGAGGACATCGTCCAGGTCGGCACGATCGGCCTGATCAAGGCGATCGACCGCTTCGAGCTCAGCAGAGGCGTCGAGTTCCCCACCTTCGCGATGCCGACGATCATCGGCGAGATCAAGCGCTTCTTCCGCGACACGAGTTGGTCCGTGCGCGTCCCCCGGCGGCTCCAGGAGCTCCGCCTCGACCTCGCGCGCACCCGCGACGAGATGGCGCAGCAGCTCGACCGCTCCCCCACGGTCGCCGAGCTCGCCGAACGGCTCGGCCTGGCCGAGGAAGAGGTCATCGAGGGCATGGCCGCGAGCAACGCCTACACCGCGAGTTCGCTGGACGCCCAGCCCACCGAGGACGACGCCGAGGGCACGCTCTCGGCCCGCATCGGCTATGAGGACCACGGCCTCGAAGGCATCGAGTACGTGGAGTCCCTCAAGCCGCTGATCGCCGAACTCCGGCCCCGCGAACGGAAGATCCTTTCCCTGCGCTTCGTGGCGAACATGACCCAGTCGGAGATTGGCGAGGAGCTGGGCATCTCCCAGATGCACGTCTCACGGCTGCTCTCGCGCACGCTCGTGCGGCTGCGCCGGGGGCTGCTGGTCGAGGAGTGACCCGGTCACTTGCGATGGCAGACGAACTGCCGGCTGCCGTCGTCACCGGTCTGGATCACGGCACTCGTACACCCCTCGGGGCACCGCGGCGGCGCGGCGTGCGCGCTGCGGCGGCGCTCCGGGGGGTGATCGCATGGGGAGCAGTACCACCCGGGCGTGTACGGGTAGGTGACGTCCCACCACATCGGACTGCCGCAGCGCCTGCACCCGACCAGGGGCGGGCGGCTCTGATTGACGTTCACCCGGGCATCGTCCCGCCCGCAGTCACGTGTGACGGGCGGGCGGCTCCGGCCTCACCCGATCGAGGACGACCGCGCCGATTCGCACCGGCCGTCAATCCGGGCGACCCCACCATGTGAATAAGTGCAAGATGTCGCCATGAGCGTGAGCATAGACATCACCGGCCTGCCGCCCGAGCGCATCGTCTTCGAGACGTCCCCGCTGGCCGAGCTGTGCATCACGCTGCACGTCCTGTCCGAGCCCGGCCACCACCCCGGGCAGGCGGCCTGGGCCACCGCCACGGCCGGCGCGCTCCGGCAGGATCTCGCCGACCGGCTGCGCGAGGCGGACTTCCTGTGGCGGCACGCCTTCTCCGACCTCTTCATGCCGTATTCCGGGCTGCGCGGCGGCGACGGCCGGACGGGCCGGACGCTCGCCGAGGAGCTCGACCAGCTGGACCGGCTGGACGACGACCAGTTCGTCACCACCGCCCTGGAGTTCACCTGCCTCGCCTCCTACAACACGGGCGCCCCCTCCCCGCTCGCCGACCCTGCCACCCGCGCCAGGGCACTGGAGCTGGCCGCCGCCCGCGGCCCCCGGCAGCTGGACTTCACCGGGCGGCTGCTGGAGGACCCCGCCTCCGTACGCGCCTGGGTGCGCCGCCTGCTGGAGGACTGCGACGACGCCTTCTTCGCGGCCCTCTGGCGGGAGGGCGAGCCCGCGCTCGCCGCCGATGCCCGGCACAAGAGCGAACTGCTGCGCCGCAAGGGGCTGAGCGAGGCCCTGGCCGAGGTCTCCCCCGCGATCACCCTGGAGGACGGCGGCAGACTCGTCCGGGTCGACAAACTGACGGAGGGACACACCTCGGCGGTGGACCCGGCGGTGGGCACGGGCCTGACGTTCGTACCGTCGCGCTTCGGCTGGCCGCACCTGATGGTGCTGCACCGGCCGGGCTGGCGCCCGGTGGTCCACTACCCCATCGCCTCGCCCGAACTGCCGCCGCCGGCCTCGGTCGAGCTCCTGAAACTGCGCCTGGAGGCACTGGCCCACCCGGTCCGCATCCAGCTCTGCCGCAGCACAGCCCGCGCGCCGCACACGACGGGGGAACTGGCGGGCATCCTGGGCATCAGCGCGCCGGAGGTCTCGCGCCACCTGGGCGTGCTGAAGAAAGCGGGCCTGATCACGACGCGCCGGCGCGGCCGGTACGTCAACTATCAGCTGGATGTGCTGGCGGTGGCACGGCTGAGCGGGGAGTTCTTGGAGGGGATCCTGCGCTGAGGGTTCGCGAGGCGTACGGTCTCCGGCTGCGCCGGGGGCGAGGCTTGGGCCGGCCGCGCATACGATCTCCGGCCGCGCCTATGCCGGCCCGGGCTCGCTCGTTGAGGCCGCCGCCGACCGGCGCCAGGCTCCGCGACGTGTGCGGTCGGGCGTACGCTCGGCTCATGGGTGCCACTATCGGGCGGCGGCTTCATGAGGTACGCAAGCGTCGGGGGCTGAGCCAGCGTGAGCTGGCCACCGCCTCCGGCGTCTCGCTCTCGCTGATCCGCAAGCTCGAACAGGGCGAGCGGAACGACACTCGCCTGGAGACGGCCAGACGGCTCGCCGTCGCGCTCGGGGTCCCGACGACCCGGCTGCTCGCCGAACCGGACGACCACGAGGACGACTTCCCGCCCCCGGACCAGTGGGCGCCGGTCCGGCAGGCCCTCACTCCGGGCGTCCGACCGGATGAACCGGACGAACCGCCCACCGTGAGCGGCGTCCTCGGCGCCCTGGATTCGACACTGCCGCTCTTCTCCGGTGACCGTTACGCCGAGTTGGGCCCGGTGCTGCCCGCGCTGATCCGCGACGCCGACAGCCTCGCCGAGGCGGATGCCGAGGGCAGGGCCGTACGCGCCCGCGTCATGCAGCTGACCGGCTGGCTGCTCACCCAGACACGGCAGTTCACGGCGGCGCACGACGCGCTCGACCGCTCCCTGGACGGCGCACCGGACCGCCTCCACGGCGCGGCCACCGTCAGCACGCAGTGCTGGCTGCTCCTGCGGCAAGGGCGGCTCGCCGAGGCCCGGGAACTCGCCACCCGGTGGGCAGACGAAATGGAACCCCGGATGTCCCGGGCCACCCCGGCGGAACTGAGCGCGTGGGGCTGGCTGCTGCTGCGTCTCTCCGCCGCGTCCGTCAGGGACAACAGGCCCGGCGAAGCGGAACAGGCGCTGCGCCTCGCGCATTCGGCGGCGGTGGCGATGGGACGCGAGTTCGCCCCGGACAAGGACTTCCTCCGGGCGTTCGGACCCGTGACCGTGACGCTGAAGCGCGCGGAGAACGCGATGATCACCGACCGGCCGGACGTGGTGCTCCAGCTCGCGGAGCGCGTGCCCGCGGGAGGGCTCCGCCCCACGTCCAACAACCGCAACCGGCATCTCCTCGACGTCGCGGAAGCGCATGTCCGCTCGCGCCAGTACGCGGAGGCCGTCGACATCCTCCAGACGATCCGGCGCGCGGCACCCCAGTGGCTCCCCAACCAGCGCTACGCGCGCGACATCCTCGGCCGGGTGATCGACCGGCGGAGGACCCTCACCCCTGAGATGCGGACGCTGGCGGATGCCGTGGGGGTGCCCATGTGACGCTGCGTGGCACTCTCCGGCAGCACCCCGCCAGAGTGCCATTGCCCGGCAAAAGGCCAGGTCCCTAGCGTCTCTTCCATGGCGAACGAACAGGCGGCAACGCCCGAGGTCGGAACAGTGGCATGGGATTCGGTACGCGACCGCGTCGGTGTGGTCATGGCGACCACACCGACCCGCGTCTTCCTCCGGCCTCAGCGCGGCGGCCGCGAATGGGAGACCGATCGGGAGAACGTCCGGGCCCTCACCCGGAAGGACACGCTCCGTGCGGGCGTGGCCGCCGCCAACGCCCGCAGCCGGGGGCACGCATGAGCCGCACCGCGCCGCCGTCCGCCCGGTCCTGCCTCGTGTGTTCGAAGATCCTGCTGGCCCGGGCCGGAGCGGCCCGGGAAGGTCGCTTCGACGTCGTCCAGGACCTGAACCGGCAACTCGAGACGCATCGGCGGGCCGCACACGCGTGACGGGGCCCGTACGCGGAAAGGAAGGAGTCAAGGACGAAGCATCCTGCGTAGCGCCCTCTCGGAGGAACATCACCCGCATGAGCGAAGAGTGCTGTACCGGCCCGCATCAGTTCTGCAAGGGGTGCCGGGGAAGCGGGTATTACCAGGCACTCACGCTCTATGTGAGTCAGTCCGGCCAGGCCGGGGAGATGTCGGCGGCGCACACGTGCCCGGCGTGCCGGGGGCGGGGGATCTTCTGCAGGCGGTTCCTGCCGTGCGGGGACGAGCACGAGGACGACACCCCGGCGATCGGCCCGGATGTCGTCCCGCCCGTGTGACGCGCACAGCGGGCTACTTCGCGCACAGCGCTGTGGACAGGACCTTCAGGGCCGCGGTATCGGCCTGCGGGGTCTTGCTCATGTCCTTCGAGAGGGCGAGCGTGATCTGCCGCTTGCCGTCGGCCGAGGTGAAGCTGAACGTGTTGTAGCCGGGGACGCTTCCGGTGTGGCCCCAGACCGGCTTCTCGCCGGGGCAGTAGGCGGAGTTGCTCTCCAGGCCCAGACCGTACTTGCGGGTCTCGCCGCGGTCCGTGTCGTGCGGGGTGTTCATCTCGCGCCACAGGTGCGAGGGGAGCAGCCTGCCGCCGGCGAGGGCGCGGTAGAAGCGGTTGAGGTCGGCGGTGGTGGAGACGAGGTTGCCGGGGCCCCAGAAGGCCGTGGGGCTGAAGTCGGCGTAGTCGGTGGGGGCGCTCTCGCCGGGGAACTGTTCGTAGCCGTGCAGGTGCGGGCCGGACAGGTGCTCGGAGGTGGGTATCGAGGTGCCGGTGAGGTGGAGCGGGCGGACGATGCGCCGGGTGATGGCCTGGTCGAGGGTGGTGCCGGTGTGCTTCTCGACGAGCATGCCGAGGATGACGTAATTGGTGTTGGAATACTCCCACCTGCCCGCCGCGCCGGGCTCGAACGTACGCGGCTCCTTGAGCGCCATGTCCACCAGCTCGCGGGGCGTGTAGTGGGAGCGCTGAAGGCTGCGCAGGGGGTCGGGCAGCCGCCGGAGCACGTCGGTGTAGTTGGCGATCCCGCTGGTGTGGTTCAGCAGCTGCCGTACGGTGACGGGCGCGCCGTCGCTGCCGTCGGGCACCAGGCCGGGGAGGTGGCGGCCGATGGGGTCGTCGAGGCGGACCTTGCCCTCGTCGACGAGCTGGAGGACGACGGTGGCGACGAAGCTCTTGGTGACGCTTCCGGCCCGGAACCGGTCCCCGGCCTGCGCGCGCCGCCCGTCCGCGAGGTCGGCGACGCCGCTGCCGCCGCGCCAGACCCCGCCGGCGTCCCGTACCTCGGCTGTCGCGCCGGGCACGCCCTCGGCGACGACCGCGTCCAGCGCGTGCTGGAGGGCGGCCCGGTCGGCGCCGCGGCCGACGGGTGCGGCGACGGCCGGTGCGGCGGCGGGCGCGAGGGCCGCGGCGGCGAGCACTACGGAGACGACGGCGGTTCTGCGACGCATGATCGGGGGCCTCTCGGTGGCGGCTGGCTGATACTCCGTCAACCTATGCGGCACCTGCGCCCCGCACACTCCTGACCAGGAAGGATTCCGCACCGGCCGCCCCCTAGAGGTCACCCTGAGAGACCCCCTGCGGTCAGACCTCCCGCACGCCGCCCCGCCAGACCGCCGAGACCAGCGGGACGCCGGGCCGGTAGGCGAGGTGCACGTGCGAAGGGGCGTCGAGGAGGACCAGGTCGGCGCGGGCCCCGGGGGTCACGCGGCCGACGTCGGCGCGCCGCAGGGCCGCCGCGCCGCCCGCCGTCGCCGACCAGACGGCCTCGTCGGGGGTCATCCCCATGTCGCGTACGGCGAGGGCGATACAGAAGGGCACCGAACTCGTGTAGGACGAGCCGGGGTTGCAGTCCGTGGACAGTGCGACGGTGACGCCCGCGTCGAGCAGCCGGCGCGCGTCGGGCCAGGGGGCGCGCGTGGAGAACTCCGCGCCGGGCAGCAGCGTGGCCACGGTGCTGCCGCCGGCGAGGGCGTCGACGTCGGCCTCGGTGAGGTGGGTGCAGTGGTCGGCGGAGGCCGCGCCCAGCTCGACGGCCAGCTGGACGCCGGGCCCGTAGGAGAGCTGGTTGGCGTGGACGCGGGGGATCAGGCCGCGCGCGGCTCCGGCGGTGAGGATCGTACGGGCCTGGTCGCCGTCGAAGGCGCCCTTCTCGCAGAACACGTCGACCCAACGGGCGTGCGGCGCGCAGGCGTCGAGCATCGCGCCGGTGACGAGCTCGACGTACGCGGCCGGGTCCTCGGCGTGGTCGGGCGGGACGATGTGCGCGCCGAGGTAGGTGACCTCGTCGGTGTGGGCGGCGGCGATCCGCAGGGCGCGGGCCTCGTCCTCGACGGTGAGGCCGTAGCCGGACTTGGTCTCCAGGGTCGTGGTGCCCTGGCGCCGCGCCTCGCGTATGTGGCGCAGGAGATTGGCCTCCAGCGCCTCGTCGGAGGCGGCGCGGGTGGCGGCGACGGTGGTGCGGATGCCGCCCGCGCTGTAACTCTGCCCGGACATGCGGGCGTTGAACTCGGCGGTGCGGTCGCCCGCGAAGACCAGGTGGGAGTGGGAGTCGACGAAGCCGGGGAGCGCGGCCCGGCCCTCGGCGTCGACGCGATTGTCAGTGGCGGGTGCTTTGCTGGAAGCACCGACCCAGGCGATGCGGTCGCCGTCGACGATGACCGCCGCGTCCTGGATCTGACCGAGGGGGCCCGCACCGAGGGAGGGGTCGTTGGTGACGAGGTTGCTGATGCCGGTGATGACCGTGGTCGCCATGGGGGTGTGGCTCTCCTTCGGCTTGGGCGGATCTTATGGGCGGTTTCTGCGGGCGGTGGCGTGGGACCGGCCGCTGCGCGGCGGTGCCCTCAAACGCCGGGCCGGCCGGAGTGAGCCGATGGGGGTACGCGTACCGGCCCGTGGGGGCACCCCCGGACGGAGTCCGGGGGTGGTAGTAGCTGAGGGAGACGGAGGACGCTCCCCCGGACTCCGTCCGGGGGACCCCCAAGGCCACTCCCGCCGCAGTCGGCGACCGAGCCGCACCCGGACAAGGACTACTCCCGAAGCGCCGCGATGGACTCCGCGAGCGCGCCCGGCACATCGGGTACGAGCTGGTGGGCGCCGTCCCGTACGACGTGGCGGCCGCCGGTCACCGTGTGCCGCACGTCGGCGCTGGTCGCCGCGAATACGGCCGTCTCGGCGCCCAGGCGCGGCGGCGGGCCCGCGGTGCGCACGGAGTCCAGCGCGATCGTGGTGAGGTCGGCGAGCGCGCCCTGCTCGATGCGGCCCGCTTCGTCCCAGCCGAGGGCCGCGTGGCCGTCGGCGGTGGCCGCGCGCAGCAGTTGGGCCGCCGTCCAGTGACCCCGGGTGTGGGAGTGCAGCCGCTCGTCCAGCTCCATCGCGCGCGCCTCTTCGAGGATGTCGATGACGGCGTGGCTGTCGCTGCCCAGCGACAGCGGAGAGCCGGCGCTCTGCAGCCGGTGGGCGGGGCCGATGCCGTCGGCGAGGTCCCGCTCGGTGGTGGGGCACATGCAGATGCCGGTGTGCGAGTGACCGAGGAGGCGGATGTCACCGGGGGTGAGGTGCGTGGCGTGGACGGCCGTGGTGCGCGGCCCGAGCACGCCGTGGTCCGACAGCAGCGCGGTGGGGGTGAAGCCGTGGGCCTCGACGCAGGCGTCGTTCTCGGCGGTCTGCTCGGAGAGGTGGACGTGCAGCGGGGCCTCGCGCTCCTGCGCCCAGGCGGCGACGGTGCCCAACTGGTCGACGGGCACGGCGCGTACGGAGTGGACGGCGGCGCCGATCCGGGTGTTGCCGTCGCCCTTGAGCGCGGACGCGCGCGCGGCCCACTCCTCGGCGGTGCCGTCGCTGAAGCGGAGCTGGTGCTGATTGGGCTCCGCGCCGAAGCCGGAGGAGAGATAGCAGGTGTCGAGGAGGGTGATGCGGATGCCCGCGTCGGCGGCGGCCGCGATCAGTGCCTCGCCCATGGCGTTGGCGTTGTCGTAGCGCGCGCCGCCGGGGGCGTGGTGGAGATAGTGGAACTCACCGACGGCGGTGATGCCGGCGAGGGCCATCTCGGCGTAGGTGGCGCGGGCGAGCGCGAAGTAGCTCTCGGGGGTGAGGCGGTCGGCGACGCCGTACATGACCTCGCGCCAGGTCCAGAAGTTGCCGGGCGTCCGCTCGGCGGCCTCCGCCGCGGCCCGCCCGCCGTGCGGCCGCGCGGGCGCGGCCGTGGCATGGCCCGCCTGGACGACGCCGCGCAGGGCGCGGTGGAAGGCGTGGGAGTGGGCGTTCGCGAGGCCGGGGAGCGTGAGTCCGCGCAGCGTCACCGCGCCGGGCGGCGGGGCCGTGACGCCCCGGCGCACGGCGGAGATCCGGCCGTCGTCGCCGGTCTCCACGACCACGCCCTCCTCGACCCCGGTGTCGAGGAGGGCGTGCTCCGCCCAGTAGGTCTGCCTCGTCAGCGACACGCCAGGCCCTCCAGTACGTCGGCGAGTGCGGTCACCCCGGCCAGGCAGTCGTCCTCGGCCGCCGTTTCGGCGGGTGAGTGGGAGACACCCGTGGGGTTGCGTACGAACAGCATGGCGGTCGGGACGGCTCCGGAGAGGATTCCGGCGTCGTGTCCCGCGCCCGTGCCCAGGACAGGGAGCTCCGCGCGGCCGGCCTTGGCCAGGATCCGGCCGAGCTCGTCGCGCAGGGCGTGCTCGAACTCGACCACGGGGGTGAAGGACTCGCGGGTGACCGTCACGTCGATGCCGTCGCGCTCGCCGCGCTCCACGGCCGCCTTCTCGATCTCGGCGACGACCAGGTCGAGCGTGTCCTGGTCGGCGGCGCGGGAGTCGAGCCAGCCCCTGACCAGGGAGGGGATGGCGTTGACGCCGTTCGGCTCCACGCCGACCTTGCCGAAGGTGGCGAGGGCACCGGCGAGCCGGGCCTTCTTCCGTGCGGCGAGGACGGTGTTGGCGTAGCTGAGCATCGGGTCGCGGCGGTCCTCGAGGCGGGTGGTGCCCGCGTGGTTGGCCTCGCCGCGGAAGTCGAACCGCCAGCGGCCGTGCGGCCAGATGGCGGAGGCGATGCCCACGGGGTGCGGAGTGTCCGAGAGGGCCCGGCCCTGTTCGACGTGCAGCTCGACGAACGCGCCGACGCGGGCGAGCCGCTCGGGGTCGGCGCCGATGCCCCCGGGGTCGTAGCCGGCGCGCTCCATGGCCTGCGGGAGGCTGATCCCGTCGGCGTCGCGGAGCGCGTGGGCCGCCTCGACGGTGAGCTGTCCGGCGGTCAGCCGGGAGCCCACGCAGGCGAGGCCGAAGCGGGCGCCTTCCTCGTCGCCGAAGTTGACGATGGCGAGGGGGCGGGCGGGCCGGGCGCCGCGGGCGCGCAGCTCGTCCAGGGCGGCGAAGGACGACACGACGCCCAGCGGGCCGTCGAAGGCGCCGCCGTCGGGGACGGAGTCCAGGTGGGAGCCGGTGACGACGGCGTCGCCCGCTTCGGGGTCACCGAGCCAGGCCCACTGGTTGCCGTTGCGGTCGACCTCGTAGGTGAGGCCGCGCGTCCGGGCCTGGTCCGCGAACCACGCGCGGCAGTCGGTGTCGGCTTCCGTCCAGGCGTAGCGACGGTAGCCACGGGTGGCCGCGTCGCGGCCGATGGGCGCGAGGTCGCGCCACATCTCGTGGAAGGACGGGCCTGTGGGTGTCTCACCGGGGGCGGCTGCGGAATGCCCGGCCGCGGGCCGGTGGGGGCTGGTCGCGCGGTTCCCCGCGCCCCTTTCGGGGCGCGGCACATCGGATTCGGTCACGCCTGGTCACCCTCGCGCATCGGGATGCGGACGCCGCGGTCCTCCGCCACCGACTCCGCGATGTCGTACCCCGCGTCCACGTGCCGGATCACGCCCATGCCCGGGTCGTTCGTGAGGACGCGGCGGATCTTCTCGCCCGCCAGCGGTGTGCCGTCGGCGACCGTCACCTGGCCCGCGTGGAGGGAGCGGCCCATGCCGACGCCGCCGCCGTGGTGGAGGGAGACCCAGGAGGCGCCGGAGGCGACGTTGACCATGGCGTTCAGCAGCGGCCAGTCGGCGATCGCGTCGGAGCCGTCCAGCATGGCCTCGGTCTCGCGGTAGGGGGAGGCCACCGAGCCGCAGTCGAGGTGGTCGCGGCCGATGACGACCGGCGCGGACAGCTCGCCCGAGGCGACCATGTCGTTGAAGCGCTCGCCCGCGCGGTCCCGCTCGCCATAGCCGAGCCAGCAGATGCGGGCCGGGAGGCCCTGGAAGTGGACGCGCTCCTGGGCCATCTTGATCCAGCGCGCGAGGGACTCGTTCTCCGGGAAGAGGTCGAGGATCGCCTTGTCGGTGGCGTGGATGTCCTTGGGGTCGCCGGACAGCGCCGCCCACCGGAAGGGGCCCTTGCCCTCGCAGAACAGCGGCCGGATGTACGCGGGCACGAAGCCGGGGAACGCGAAGGCCCGGTCGTAGCCCGCGAGCTGCGCCTCGCCGCGGATGGAGTTGCCGTAGTCGAAGACCTCGGCCCCGGCGTCCATGAAGCCGACCATCGCCTCGACGTGACGGGCCATCGACTCCCGGGCGCGCTGGGTGAAGTCGGCGGGCTTCTCGGCCGCGTACGAGGCCATCTCGTCGAAGTCCACGCCGACCGGCAGATAGGCGAGCGGGTCGTGGGCGGAGGTCTGGTCCGTGACGATGTCGATGGGGGCGTTCATGGCGAGCAGCCGCGGCAGCAGTTCCGCCGCGTTGCCGAGGACGCCGATCGACAGCGGGCGGCGCGCGTCGCGCGCCTCGACCGCGAGCTGGAGGGCGTGGTCGAGGGAGTCGGCCTTGACGTCGAGGTAGCGGTGCTCGATGCGGCGGTCGATGGCGCGCGGGTCGCAGTCGATGCAGAGCGCGACGCCGTCGTTCATGGTGACGGCGAGCGGCTGGGCGCCGCCCATGCCGCCGAGCCCGGCGGTCAGCGTGATCGTCCCGGCGAGCGTGCCGCCGAACTTCTTCGCGGCGACGGCGGCGAACGTCTCGTAGGTGCCCTGGAGGATGCCCTGGGTGCCGATGTAGATCCACGAACCGGCCGTCATCTGGCCGTACATGGTGAGGCCGAGGGCCTCGAGGCGGCGGAACTCCTCCCAGTTCGCCCAGTCGCCGACGAGGTTGGAGTTGGCGATCAGGACGCGAGGGGCCCACTCGTGGGTCTGCATAACGCCGACCGGGCGGCCGGACTGGACGAGCATCGTCTCGTCCTGCTTCAGCGTCCGCAGGGTGCGGACCATGGCGTCGAAGGAGCGCCAGTCGCGGGCCGCCTTGCCGGTGCCGCCGTAGACGACCAGCTTGTCCGGGTGCTCGGCGACCTCGGGGTCGAGGTTGTTCTGGAGCATGCGGAGAGCGGCTTCCTGCTGCCATCCCAGAGTGCTCAGCTGTGTGCCGCGCGGTGCTCGGACGGGTCGCGGTCCGGACATGGGCCCTGCCTCCCTGGCGGCGCTCCGTGGAGTGCCGGTGATCTAGCCGGTGATCTGAAGAGAACCTTGAATAGAACGCTTCACATATTGTGACAGTGAATACCGCCAGTCAACAGGTGCGGCCGCCGGAAACGGAAGGGGACGCCACCGGTATTCGCCGCGCGACTTCGGGGCAATCAGTACGGAGCCACCGAAAGGGAGCGCCATGACCTCCAGAGACCAGGCCGTACGCGCAGCCGTCGCCCAGGGCTTCGTCGGCCCCCGCGAGCCGCTCGCCGGCCTCCTCGACGTCCAGGGCATCCGCGACGCCGCCGGCGCCCTGCACGCCGCCTTCCCCCGCACCGCCCTGCACACCTTCGCCGTCAAGGCCGCGCCCCTGGTCCCGGTCCTCCACCTGCTCGCCGGGGAGCGCGTCGGCTGCGAGGTCGCCAGCCCCGGCGAGCTCGCCCTGGCGCGGAGCGCCGGCGTCCCCCCGGACCGCGTCGTCCTGGACTCCCCCGCCAAGACGACGGACGAGCTGCGCGAGGCGCTCGCCCACGGCATCGCGGTCAACGCCGACAACCGGCAGGAACTGGCCCGCCTGGACCGGCTCACGGCCGAGGCCCCCACCGCCTCGCCCCTCGGCATCCGGGTCAACCCGCAGCTCGGCACGGGCAGCATCGCCGCCCTGAGCACCGCCACGGAGACCTCGAAGTTCGGGGTGGCCCTGCGGGACGAGGGGGCGCGGGAGTGGCTGGTGCGCGCCTTCGCGGAGCGCCCGTGGCTGACCCGGCTGCACGCCCACGTCGGCTCACAGGGCTGCCCGCCCCCGCTGATGGCCGAGGGCGTACGGGAGACGTACGACCTGGCCGAGGAGATCAATCGGGCGGTGGGCCGGCAGCAGGTGCGGACGCTGGACATCGGCGGCGGCCTGCCCGTGAACTTCGCGTCGGACGCGGTCACGCCCACGTTCGAGGAGTACGCGCGGCTGCTGGCGGCCACGGTGCCGGGCCTGTTCGACGGCCGCTACGGCGTGGTGACCGAGTTCGGCCGGTCACTGCTCGCGAAGAGCGGCATGGTGCTGGCCCGCGTGGAGTACACCAAGACGGCGGGCGGCCGCCGGATCGCCGTGACGCACGCGGGCGCGCAGGTGGCCACGCGCACGGTCTTCGCGCCGGAGTCCTGGCCGCTGCGGGTGGTGGCGTACGACGCGCAGGGGCACCCCAAACAGGGCCGCCCGGTGCCGCAGACGGTCGCCGGTCCGTGCTGCTTCGCGGGCGACCTGATCGCCGTGGACCGGCCGCTGCCGCCGCTGGAGCCGGGCGACCATGTGGCGCTGCTGGACACCGGCGCGTACTACTTCTCGAACCACTTCGCGTACAACTCGCTCCCCCGTCCCGGGGTTTACGGCTACGCGTCGGCAGAAGGTCACACGCGATTCGCCACCGTGCGCGCGCCGCAGTGCCTGGAGGAGCTGGTCGCGGAGAGCGGCGCGGCCCACGCCACGGAACTCAGCGCGCTGCGCTGACCGCCGCCCCACGGGCGGCACGGCCGGGTCCGCGGCCACGGCGGCGGGCGCCGCCCGGCAGCGCGTCGCCCGCGGCGGGCCCGGTGGTGAGATAGCCGGGCACGGGCTTGGCGGCGGGAGCCGAGCGCGCCCACTCCGTGCGCACCCAGAACAGCGTCTCGGCGTCCCGCTCCAGCCCGCCGATCCAGAGCGCCTTCGCCCACAGGCCCGCGCCGGCGCCGGCGAGCGCGAGGCCGCCCGCGGCGGGCACCGCGAAGGACGAGCCGACGGCCGCGAGGAAGGCGATCAGCAGCCACCAGCGGCGTGCGCGCCGCCAGTTGCGCAGGGTGACCCGGCGGTCCTGGAGGAAGACCGCCTTGCCCGCGCGGGACGCGCCGCGCGCGAGCTCCCGGTAGCGGCCGCGCCGGGCCAGGAAGACCGCACCGGCCACGATCAGGAAGAGCCCCGCGCCCGCGAGCAGCCCGATCCGCCGCCCGGTGAGCCCGGGGACGAGCGCGCCGACGGCCGCGCTCAGCAGCCCTGGCCACCAGAGCCAGGCTGCGGGTGCTCTGACGATCACTGCTACTCGGGCCAGTGCGTGTGCGCCGCGTCCCATCGTTGGAATCCTCCCTTTTGCGTGGGGTTCTGGAGGCTTGTTGCCTGCGGCAGGCTAGCGAATGTTTCTGAGCGGGGGCTGAGAATGGGCGTGCGGGCTGGCCGGCGCCTGCGGCGGGCTTTTTCCCTACCCGCTCCTTCCCGGCTGCGTCTGATGTGCGGCTCCGCCGCGTGGGGGGGCAAGCCCCCAGACCCCCGCAGCGTCGCGCGCCCCGGAACTCCCCCAGCTACCTCCCCCAGACTCCGTCCGGGGGCACCCCCAACGGGCTGAAAGAAAAAGACAGGCGCGCCCCCTGACACCAACGAGCACCCCGGCCGGCGCTTGAGGCCTGTCCGTTGCAGTTCGGCCTTGCGGACGTCCCCGGTGACTACCTGGATGCCGAACGATTCGCCAGCGGGCAGTCGGGGCGGTGTTTGATTTTTGATC
>NZ_JBIRVR010000011.1:0-165825 GCF_044387105.1 Streptomyces sp. NPDC020379 | reverse complement strand
AGCTAACCCCACCCATCGCCGCAAGGTAACTCTTCAACCCGCAAGATCCCCCGCAAAGTGAAGCTTCAATCCGCAGTCTTCACCGTCACAGGACAATCGGGAACCCCACGAGTCCTTGATCCGTCTGTCTACCTACAAGTGCTATAGCACTCCAGGTATCTCCGATACATGATCATGGTCCGCCGGTCGGACAAAAGGGGTAAAGGGGGGTGGGTGTCGGTGGGTTGGGCGACGGGCATCTACGCCCCCGAGCAGGTGGAGTACCGGCTCGCCGAGGGCTGCGGCTGCGACGTGGCGGCCGACGCACAGGTCGAGTACCGGCTCGCCGCCGAGCGCGATCTGCGGTGGATCGGCAGCGGCCTGGCGGAGCTCGGTCTCGTCGCCGGTGGAACGGTCGATCCGGACGCCGCGCGTGCGCTGATGGACGGCCGGGACTGGCGCACCGGCGAGCAGCTGGTGAAGCGCAAGAAGGCGCTCGACCCGCGCGGAAAACTCACCGCCCGCGTGCTCGTCGACGCCGTCAACGAGGTGGCGGCCGCGGACGGGAAATCCGCCGCCGAGTACCTCGGCAACGACAGGTTGGCGAAGCGGTTCGCGCGTGCCGAGCGAGGCATCGTGCGCGACGGCGAGCAGCACCTGCTGCCCGTCGCGGACGTCGAGCGCCTGGCGTCCGCCGCCGGCCTTGACGCCGACGCGCTGTACGGCGCGGGCGTCGTTGAGAAGGCGCGGCGTTGGCAGCACCACCATGTCGATGTCGGTCTGCGCGGCGTGGACATCGTCCTCGATCTGCCGAAGTCGATCAGCGCGGCGTACGCGCTCGCGAACGAGGAGCTGTCGGAGGCGGTCGAGGCGGCGTGGATGGCGTCGGTGGGCGAGGCCGTCGAGTCGTTGGAGGAGTGGACGGCGTACGGCATGGCCGGTCACCACGGCGACGGCCAGCGCGCCGAGCGGATATCCACCTCGGGCCTGTTGGGCTGGACGACACTGCACCGGTCCGCGCGTCCGGTGAAGGGCGCGGTCGCTGACCCGCACCTGCACGTCCACGTGAACATCGCGCACATGGCGCGCTGCGCGGACGGCAAGTGGCGGACGATCGCGGCCGGCGCGGAGGACCTGCACCGGCACGCCCGTGTCATCAACGAAATCGCCGAGGCGCGGCTGCGCGCCCGCCTGATCGACAAGCACGGCGCGCGGTTCGAGCGGTCGACGGAGACCGGCGCGTGGGAGCTCGTCGGCATCCACGACGAGGTGCGCACCGCCTTCTCCCAGCGGCACCAGCAGATCATCGAGCACGTCGGTGAGGGCGCCTCCCGCGACCAGCAGAAAGCCGCCGCGCGTGCCACGGCGGAGGCGAAGAACGAGGACGAGGCGGCGCCCCGGGAAAACTGGCGCACGCGTGCCGCCGCGGTGCTCGGCGGCGAGGCCGCCGTGGACGCGATGGTGTCGGCGGCGCTGCCCGGACCGGACGACGGACCGGCGCTGTCGGTCGCCTCCGGCGGAGGCCCGCGCATGCCCTCGCCCCACGAGATCGCCGTACAGATTTGGGACGCCGAGCACGGGCTGACCGCGTCGAAAAAGGCGGTCTCCCGTACGCACGTCCTGGCGGCCGCCGCGGCTGCGGTGCCGTACCTGACGAGCCGCGAGCAGCTGGTGGAACTGACCGACGCGGTGCTCGCTGAGGACGGCCACGCCGTACGCCTGGCGGACTCCGACCGGCACCACCAGAGCAACCGCCAGCGGTACACCCACACCTCCGTGGTGGAGGCGGAGCAGACCATCATCGACTGCGCCACGGCCGGCCTGGACGCAGGCCTCGCGCAGCTCACCACGGCGGCCGCCGAACTCGCGGTGTCGACGTCGGAGGCGGCCCAGGGGTTCGCCTTCAGCAGCGAACAGCGCGCGGTCGTGATGCGCCTGCTGACTGCCGGGCACGGCGCGGACGCCGTCATCGGTGTCGCGGGTGCGGGCAAGACCACGTTGATGAACGCGGCGCGCACCGGGTGGGAGGCCGCCGGCCTGCGCGTGGTCGGCGCGTCCACGGCCGCTGTGGCCGCCGCCAATTTGGCTGCGGAGGCGGGCATCGAGAGCCAGACGATTGCCGCGTGGACGCGCGAGATCAGCGGCGGCAAGGGCCTGCACGGTGTCGGCGCCTTCGTCATCGACGAGGCCGCCATGGTCGACGACCGTGCGCTCGCCGTGCTGCTGCGGCACGCCGCGGAAACCGGCACGAAGGTGGCCGGGGTCGGCGACCCGATGCAGTTGAGGGCCGTTGGTATCGGCGGCGGTTTCGCCCGCATCCACGAACTGGTCGACGGCCTGGTCCTTACCGAGAACCGGCGCCAGCGCGACGTCGTCGAGCGCGCGGCGCTGCAGACCTGGCGCGACGGCGCCCGTACGAGCGCGCTCTCCCAGCTCGCCGAGCACGGCCACGTCCACGCCGCCCAGACCTCCACCGAGGCCCTCACCGCGATGCTCGACGCCTGGACGCAGGCCCGCACCTGGTGGCAGGGCGACCCGCACGGCCAGGTCGCCAATCTGCTGCTGCTCGCCGCCCGCCGCGCGGACGTCGCCACCCTCAACGCCGGCGCCCGCGCCGCCCTGGTCGCCTCCGGCGAACTCGCCCAGGGCCGCCCCTTCGCCGTCACCGGCGGTGCCCGCATCCACTTCGCGCCCGGCGACCTCGTGCACATCCGCCGCAACGACTACCGCTCCCGCCGCGACCCGAACGCCGTCGACGTCCTCAACGGCTACCGCGGCATCGTGCTCGACGTCCGCCAGGACCAGGGCGTGCTCGTCGAATGGCGCCGCCCCACCCCCGACGGCCCCGTCCTGCAGTCCGCATGGATGTCCCCCGGCGACATCGCCGAGGGCCGCCTGTCCCACGGCTACGCCATGACCATCGGCTCCGCGCAGGGACTTACCGCGGACATGGCGCTCGCCTACGGCCTGCACGCCGACGCCCACTCCCTCTACCCCGCGCTCTCCCGCGCCCGCATCGAGTCCCACCTGTTCCTGCCGCTGCACGACCTCGAGGACCACCCCACCCGCGCCCGCCTCGGCACCCCGCGCACCGAACGCGAACGCCTGGACCGCGCGGTCGCGGCGTACGGCCGGCTGCTGGAACGCGACGGCGACGACGTCATGGTCACCGACGAACTCGCCCACGCCCGAGCCGAGCACTTCGGCGCGGAGACCCCCGAGCAGGAGGCCGTACGGCGCTCGACTCGGGCGTTCCCGGCCGGGGAGGCCCGCATCATCCCGCCGCAGCTCCAGGCCCACCGCGAGGCTCAGGAGCAGGCCGAGCAGCAGCGCACCGACGGCGCCGCGCCCACCCCGGCCGTCGCCGACGGGAGCGAGGGCCACCACACCACCCCGCCGGACACCCACGCCCGCGTCAACGAACTGCTCGCCATCGGCTACGCCTCCCGCCCCGAGCAGGCACCCGAGCCCGAGGCGGAGCCGGTCACCCCGTGGACGGAGCGCCCCCACGGGCACGTCGCCACGGCCAACCTGGAGCGGTACGCCGAGGCCGCGGACGAGAAGGCCCAGGACGCGGCCGCCAAGGCGAGCCGCTTCGAGCAGCGCGCCGCCGACCTCGCCGCGGTTCTGGGCACCGACGAGTCACCCGCCCGCATCCAGTACGGCGACCTGGTCGGCAAGGCCGAGCTGGCTGCCGACCAGCTGCGCCGCGCCGACAAGGCCGACCAGGAGGCGGCGCGGATCGACAAGCGGATCAGCGCGATGTACGCGACCAACCGCGAGGAGATCGGGCAGGAGAGCAGCAAACGAGCCCAGGCCAAGCTCAAGCGCAGCGCGGTGACCTTCCAGCGCGGCCGCCTGGAGAAGGAGGCCGACACCCTGCGCGACCAGATCACCGAGCGGACCGAGGAGATCGCGGTCCTGCGCGAGCAGATGAACAAGCTGCGCGGCGACGCGAACACCCTGCGCACGCAGGCCCGCGACGCCCTCCGGGAACTCAGCGGTAACGCCCCCATCAACGTGCACCGCCTCGGCGAGCACCTCAAGGAGCAGCAAGCCGCGCTGCCCGCCCGGCTCGTCAGGCTGGAGCGTGCCGACGTCGACCAGCACGCCTATCTGACCAAGACCGCGCAGGCCCACCGCCGCACCCAGGACAAGGAGACGAACAAGGCGGCCGGGCTGCGCGAGGAGGCCACCCTCCGCGCCGGCCTCAGCCCCGAGCAGATGGCCGAGGAGATCAAGGAGCGCACCGCCGCCGCCCGCCGGGCCGCCGCAGAGCACCGTGCCCAGCAGCAAGCCGCCCGGGAAGCGGCCGAGCGCAGCGCCGCCGCGTACGACCCCGACCGCTACAGCGGCCCGTCGCGCGGCGGAGGACTCGGCCTGTAGCCCCCGCAACAGCGACTTCGGCGCCCCCTCCACGTACGTCGTGGAGGGGGCGCCCTCGTCTGCCGGTCAGTCTGGCCAGATAACCCGCGCGCCCCTTCTTTGTCAGGCCGCAGGCGACGGTCAAGAACCAGGGCTGAGACCGGTGGTACGCGGGGCCTTCGCCGGCCCCGCGACCCCGCTCCCCCCGATACTCCCCGGCGCGAAACCGCATCGTCGTGGCGCACGCCCGTACGCGCCGGGGAGCACCGGGGCCTGGTCCCCGTGGTCCGCCGCCAAGGTCGTGCAGGAGGTCCAGAAGGCGGTGCTCGACCAAACTCGGCGGACGTTCCGGACACGGCGCAGGTCAGCGCGTTGAAGGTCGGGCGGTGGGTGGCCTCTTCGTCTCCAACTCAAGGTAGGAGGAAGGGGGAGGAAGCCACCCCGGCGGGATGTGTGGCCGCCTGGCGGTGTCACCAGGTTGTCCGCCGGTGTGGAGAAGGCGTTCGGCAGCGAGCGAACCGTCTCCCGGGGAGACCGGGTGCCGGGCTGCCCGGGAATATTGGGGGCGTTGGGTCTAACAGGTCTGATGCGGCGTGCTGCAGACCCGGGCGCGGCTGCGCAACCGCTCGGCCCACATGCGCAGAGGCCCGGCCAGTTCCTGGTTGTCGCCACGGGACACTGTTTGTAGGAGCTCGGCGACGATGGTCGCTTCGCCTGCCCACGTGGCCGGGCTGCCGAGCTGGGGGAAGCACTCTCGGACGCGGTTCGCGATGTCGGGCTGCAGCAGGCTGTAGGCGAGCAACGTCGATTCGTCGTACCCCCGAGGCCCGAGGCCCCAGCCCTCCCAGTCGAGGATGCGCAGGCTGGGACCGGTGAGGTTCGCCCAGTGCAGATCCCCGTGGACGACGACCCAGTCGATGGTCTCCGGGGCGGGGACCTCGACGAATTGGGGCAGGGCCCGTTCGAGGTACTCGCGCCGGACTGCGATCCGGTCGGTGGTGGCGTCGGTGACCGTGCGGAGCGCGGTGTGCAGGCTCCCCCACCACCCGGGCGACAGGCTAGCGGGGCTGCGCAGGACAGGATCGGAGGAGATGACGGGCATATCGAGGTGGGCGCTGAGCTCGGCCCGGTACACGACCCCGGCCTCCCTGGCGTCCTGGACGGCGAGGAGTTCGGGCCGACGCCCCCCAAGGGCGCCGAACGCCTTCTCCGCAGTCCGGTTGCCCTCCCACAACTTGCCGGTGGCCTTGGCCTCCGGGGCGGTGAGCAGGCGCAGCCACACGCGGCGCCCGTCCGTGGCAGTGCCTCCGCGGCCGAGGGTGCGCCCGGCCCATCCCCAGAACTCGGTGCCGTCGTCGAGGCGGACGCCGAGGGCGCGGGCGGCACGGTCGTGGTGGGCGCGCATGCGGTGTGCGGTGTCGGGGTCAGGGGGCGGCGAGTACATCGGTGATCTCCCTGAGTCGCTTGGCCCCCAACGGTAGGGCGAGGGTGTCCCGCGCTCCGGCCCAGTGCGCGGGGCTGCTGGCGGAGACGAGGACGACATCGAGGCTCGGAGTTGACGCGGCGACCAGCAGGCAGGCCGCGGCCGGCGAGAGTCCGGGGCGGACGAACTCGGCGAGTTCGTCCGTCGCCATGTCGAGGAGCTCACCGCCGCGCAGTGGAGCCGCCCCGACTGTCATCAGCCCGTGGTCGTGGGCCTCGGCGAGCGGGCCCTTCCCGTCGAGGGCCTGCCGGATCACCATGTCGTCCACGAGGTTGACCGGCTGCTGGAGCGCGACGAGGCCGTGCCGGTCGGAGCCGGCGGCCTGCTCGGCGAGCCGCACCAGCCCGGGGACCGTGAGTACGCCGTGCTTGAGGCCGTCCCAGGTGGCGACGCCGTAGCCGCCGATGTGGCCCGCGTCGGCCAGCTCCTCCAGGACGACGAAGGCGTCCCGCAGCCGGGCGTGGATGTGGGGCACGTGCGGGGCGGCCCGCTCGGGGTTGTGCACGTACACCACATCCGGCGTCCGGCCGAGTTGACGGACCGACCGTTTGACCTGCCACCGGACGAACCCCGGCGCCAGGCTGTACCCGGCCGCAGCCTGGCCCTGGGGCAGCACGCCGGCCGTCACCGCCGCCTGCGCCTGTTCCGGCGTGAAGAACCCGGTCTTCGTGGAGACCTTCACCGCGGGGAACTCGCCGAGGACCGGGCCGAGCTCCACTTGGGCGCGGCCCCGGCCGTAGTTGGGGGCGGTGTCCACCCACGCCGCGCCCTGGGAGCAGGCGGTGCGCGCCGCATCCCTCACGGCGCGCACCCTGTACGTCCCCAGGCCCAGAGCGGGGCTCACCGGGCCGTCCCGGTGATGGCGACGGCCTGGCCCTCGACCAGCTCACGGACCAGGGCGGCGATGTCGTCCACGCCGACGCCCGCGGCGTCCGCGAGCTCCCCCAGCGTGTGCTCGCCACCCCCGGCGAGCGCCTGGAGAGCGGGACCGGCGGCCGGAGCGAACTCGTAGACGCTGCCCGCTGCTGCCAGATGCGCCGCGTCCTCGTCGAGGGTGAGCACGGCGCGGGCCGTCGTCATCCGCACCCGCAGCCGGTGGTCGGCCGGGACGCTGTCCAGGTAGGGGAGGCTGGGAGCCATCCGGCCCAGGGCCTGCCCGTCCTGGTGCTCGGCGTACCGGGCGATCAGCCGGGGGTCGTCCAGCTGCTCGGCCACCAGCTTGCGCACCCCGGCCACGAACGCCGCCTGTTCCTCGGGCGACGCCAGGAGCGGCAGGTCGGTGCGGAACTCCTCGTGCGCGACGAGCCGGTCACAGACCCAGTGCAGCAGGTCCGAGGGCGTGTGGGGCTGGGCGCCGTAGGTGACGTGCAGCGACCTGGTGCCCTGGTCGGCACTGACGCTGTGCCACCAGCCGCGCGGCACATAGAGCAGGTCACCGGGGTGCAGCACGAGGTCCGCGACCGGTTCGCCGGTCGGCGGCTGCGGTGCGTCGGTGTCACGGTGCAACGGGTACGTCCGGGTCGGGCCGTAGATCCGCCACCGCTTGGCGCCGTCGAGCTGGAGGACGACGACGTCGTGCGTGTCCCAGTGGCAGCCGAAGCCCTCGGTCGCGGTCCAGGAGGCGTAGACGTTCGCCTGCCATCGGGTGCGGAAGAGCCGCTCCAGCTCCTCGGCGACCTCGCCGAGCGGCCGGTGGAGTTCGTCCGCGTTGTCCAGGGCCATGGAGGCCCCGTCGGCGAGCTGGGCGTGCAAGGGGGCGGGGTGGAGCCGGTGCCACACGACGTGGCGCCGGGTGACCTCCGGCGCGCTGGTGGCCAGGGCCGACAGGGTCTCGCCGTCGCGGGTCAGGCGCAGCCGCGGGGGCTGGAGCCGGTGGGTGGCCAGGATCTGGTTGAGCGCGTCCCAGGTCAGCAGCCCGGCCACCTCGACGGCGCCGGGCAGGTGGCGGTAGTCGCGGTGTAACGCCTGGGCGAGGAAGTCCTCGCCCAGGCGCTCCGCGATGCGCGGTGCGGTCATCGCGTGTTCGTCCCTCGGTTCCGGTGTCAGTCGTTGCCGTCGGACTTGCCGGTGCCGCCGCCGTCGCCCGGCACGGCGTCCTGCCGCCGCGCCGCGTCGATCAGCTTCTTCGAGCGCAGAAGCCCGCCCGAGGGGGCGGTGCTGGCGGTGTTGTCGGGCATTGAGATCTCCTGTGTTGTCGGGGAGGAGGGCCTGGTGCCCGTCCTCCGCGGTAACCCGCCCCGGGGAGGGGGCGGGAGTCTGCAGGGCACGGGGCGTCAGCCGTCGTCCGTGCCGGTGTCCGGGGCCGTCACGACCGGTGCCGGGCGATCGGCGGGTCCGTCGAGGAGGCCGCCGATCTGCTGGTGGAGCGCGGCCGTCGGCCCGGCCAGTCCGAGGGCGAGCAGGGCGAGTACGGCCCGTAACGGGTGGTCGTCGCTCATGCGTTCACCTCGGTGCGCTGCTCATCGGCCGGCTGCCCGGAGGTGGCGAGGTCGAGGAGCGTCTGGCAGCTCCGGCCGAGATCGGCCAGCCACACCATCGCGTTCAGCGGGAAGTCCTTCGGGCTGGGCCGCTCGTATTCCAGGCGGCGCCGCAGGGCGTCGAAGTCGTTCGCCATCAGCCCGTGGTACGGCGCGCCGTCCGGGTGCAGAGCGTGGTATCTGGCCTCAGCGGGCCCGAGCAGCAGCGCGACATGTCCGGCCAGCTCCGCCATGGTCTGGGCGCTCGCATCGGGGTCCACGGGTGTGCCCTCCACGACCGGGCGCTTCGCGTCGTCGATGGTCCTGCGGATCCGCTCGACATCGATCGGCACCGTGCTGTCGGGGCCGTCGATATGGGCGACGTAGTGACCGGCCGTCGTGGCTGCGCGGGCGGGAGTGGTGGTCATGTGCCCAGCTCTCCGAGTCAGAAGGGATGCGGCGGACCGCCGGGGTCGATCACCACCTCGGTGGCCCGCCGCGCTGCGATGCCGCCCGGTGAGGGAGGCGGCCAGGAGGGGAGACGGGACCTCCCACCCATGGGCGGCGGATACTCAGTGAACGAGCCCCCGGCGTGCGGCGACAGGAAAAACCGCCGGTCATCTGCTGGCACGGGACCGGAAATTTTGACCATCGGTCCGTGTGACCTCAACCACACTGGGGCTACGGTGAGTTGGTGGGCGAGAACACCAGCCTCCGAGCACGGATGACCGATCGGGGCTACAAGCAGCACGAGTTAGCCGAGGCCCTCAACGATGCCCTGCTGGGCATCACGGGCAAGCGCGGCACGGTCTCCGACCGCCACATCCGCAACCTGCTGACCGGAAAAACCCGCCGTCCGCAGATGCGCCTGCGCCTGGCTTTCGAGACAGTGTTCGGCTGTCCCGCCGCCGACCTCGGGTTCTCCGCCCCGCCCCCGACGGCCCCCACACCCACGGAGGAGGACCCCATGCTGCGCCGCACCTTTTGCACCGCCGCGACCGGAACCGTCATCGCTGCCGCCGCCCCAACGGCCGGCGCAGCGTCAGGGGCCCCATGGACCGTGGGCGTCAACGACGCCGCGCGTCTGCACGCCAAGGTCGCCCGGCTCGACTCCGCCGACCACGCCCTGGGCGGCACCCGCCAGCTGGAGACCGCCGCGCTCACCTACGCGGAGCGCGCCATCACCCTGGTCAACAGCCACTCCGCCACCACCCGCGTGCGCTCCATGCTCTACGCCGTCGCCTCCGACGCCGCCAGCACCGCCGCGTGGATGGCCATCGACGGCCGCCGGCCCCAGCAGGCCGCCGCCCACCTCGACCGCGCCACCGCCCTGGCCGGCCTGTCCAGCAACGGAATCGTCCAGTACCGCGTGTGGAACTTGCGCAGCATGCTCTCCGCCCAGCAGGACCGGCGCACCGACGCCCTCGCCTCCGCCCAGGCGATGCGCGCAACCACCGCGGCCCGCCGCGACCCGCTGTGCGCCAGTCTCGCCCACTCCCGCGCCGGTCTCGCCCACGCCGCCCTCGGCGAGCACACCCAGGCCATGCGCGCCTTCGAACGCGCCCGCACGACACTCGACAACGCCCCCGAGCAGCGGCGCCCGGAATGGATGACCTTCTACGGTGAGGGCGAAATCGACGGCCTGATGTGCGTAAGCGCGCTCACCATGGGCCGCCCGGCCGAAGCCGAGGCATGGGCCCACCAGGCCCTGGCCCGCCTGCCCGACACCCTCGCCCGCAACCGCGCCCTGTACCACGTCGAACTGGCCTTCGCCCAGCTGCGCCAGGGCGACGACGCACTGGCCGTCGTCACCGCCCGCACCGCCGAAAAGCTGGGCGGCACCGCGCCGGGCAGCAGCCGGCTGCGCGTCATGCTCGACGACTTCTCCGCCGAACTCACCGCCACCAGCGACAGCCCCGCCGCCCGCGGCTACACCCACCACACCTACCGATAGGGAGCGCCGTTGCCCACCCTCGACCTGCGCCCGTACGGACCCGACGGCATCGCCGGCATCCGCACCCTGCTCCTCGACATCCACGACGACGCTTACGCCGACAGCACCAGCGAGTTCAACACCCGCGAACGCTTCTCCTGGTTCGTCGACCACTGGTCCGCCCGCCCCGGCTTCTCCTGCGTCATCGGCTACGACGGCACCGAAGCCGTCGGCTACGCCTACGGCGCCCCCCTGGCCGCCAGCAGCGCCTGGTGGAAGGACGTGGCCGGACTCAGCGAGGCCGCCACCCGCGAGGACGGCATGCGCACCTTCGCCCTCTCCGAACTGATGGTCACCCAGAAACGGCGCAAGACCGGGGCCGCAGTGCAGATCCACGACGCCCTGCTCGCACTCCGCACCGAAACCAGAGTCACCCTCACCGTCGACACCACCCACCCGAAGGTGCGTGCCCTGTACGAACGGTGGGGATACACCCGCGTCGGCTCGTCGAAACCCTTCGACGACTCCCCCACCTTCGACGTCATGCTCCGCGAACTTCTCCCGCCATCGCGACCATAAGTCCCGCTCCTTAGCAGGAAACTGCCAGTTCAGCGACTATTGCCCCCATTAGATCTAATGGGGGCAACTGGCGTTCTCGGGGTCTTTGCCGCGCTGTCAACCTTCGGCATCGCCCTTACGCGTCGCACAGTGAGGGCCGGCGACCCCCAGGCTGCTGGGAGCATCCCCTCCATGTCCTGCAATTGCGCTCAAGGCTTCACCGTCCAGCTGCACGACGGCGGCACCCGGTACCCCGTGATCCCGACCGCCCGGCACGGTGAGATCTCGTACTACTTCGACGCCCGGTGCTCCAGGTGCAGCACCAAGTACGAGGCCCCGTTCGCGAGGGTCGACGACGAGGGCCAGGTCCTCGCCGACCAGATGCAGGACCTGCCGATGGCTGACCTCATGTGGTTCCGCAAGCAGTGCGGCCCCTTCACCTGTGGCTGTGATCAGGAATCGCTGGCGGGCCCTGCAGTTCCAGGGCCGTGACCCCTTGACCAATCCCTTGCACGGCGGGTGGTCAAGGGGTGCCCGCCGTGCAATCCGAGGTGATCCGCGAGGGATGAGCAGGCGGTCCAATCAATTGAGGGGGTGGAATCGGCGGCGTCAGTCCCGCCCGTGACCGGGGTCTTCCATCGCTTCCCACGTCACGCCGTTGCCGGGGGTCTGGCGCAGGGCCTTGGCGCGGGCACGGTCCTTTGCGATCCAGTCCGGGGTTTCGGCTGGGGCGTCGCCCTCGCGGGCCAGGCGTTCCAGCAGGTCGGCGTGCAGGTCGGCGGCGTCGGCCTGCTTGTGCGGGTCGGGGACCAGCTGGTCCTTCAGGAGCCGGGCGGTGTAGTTGCTGGTGATGATCAGTGCGGAGGTGGTGTTGTGCCTCTCCAGGTGGCCGCTGACCGGCCGGTCGTCGCGGGCCCAGGAGTCGTGCGGGGCGGTGTGGTCGCGCAGCCAGCTGTCGAGGAGCTCGGCGGCTTCTTCGGGGTTGCTGGCCGGGTAGGGGATGCGGGGGTCCTCCGGGGTGCCGTTCAGGCGGACGGTCTCCGGCTCGTCGAGCGGTGCGCGCCATTGCTCGACCTGGTCGGCGAACCGCTTGTGCGCGGACTGGCGGGTGATGGGCCCGAGCGCCTCGCCGATGTCGTCCCAGGACGTGCCGCGCTCCCGCTCGTAGACCACGGCCCAGCGCAGGGCCTCCTCGGCCCTGCGGACCGCGCGCAGGGCCTGCTCGACGAACTCGCCGGGATGGGCATAGCTGTCGGAGCCGGGCGAGATCCCGCCGAGCGCGGACTCGGCGATTTCCCGGTAGGCGTCGGAGAGCATCAGGCGGGCGAGCCCGGCCTCGGTGAACGGGTGCGGCGGGTCGGCCGGAGCCGTGTCATTCGTCGTCACGTTGTCAGCCTAGGGCTGACGGCATGACTTTGTCAGTCTGAAGCTGACATTCGCCCCGGGTGTTGATCCGTTCACCCGAGGGGGCGGAAACGGTCGTTTACGCCCCCTGTAGCCGATCCAATCCGCCGAATCGGCCAAACGGGCTGAAAGGCGGTCGTTCTGGGGTGGCGATCCAATGGATTCCATTCCGTACTTGCGCCCCCCTATTTCGCCCCCTAGGTTGTTCGTTGAACGCCGGAGCCACCACGGCCCGGCCGACGAAGGGGTGGGGAACCCATGCCGTTTCCGCGCTTCAAACTCGTCCCGGACTGGATCGACATCGACGTCCGAGGATGGGAGCTCACCGGCATCAAGGAGACCGGCGAGTCCATCGTCGAGTGCCACACGCAGTTCCACCCGTACGACGAGAACGTCGACATCGAGAACGCCATGGACTGGGCCGAGGGCATCATCGGTTCCCGCCAGGAGTGGCTGCACCTCCGCGAGCGGGGCTTCGACCGGTGGGAGGCCGGCACCCTCGACTGACCGCCTGCACGCAGCCTGACCAGCCGAGCACCACCTACCGAATCAAGGAGAGCCGTGACCGTTCACGAGCACCAGCACTGGAAGTCCTTGACCATCCGCCGCCCTGACGACGTCCCGGTCGCCACCCCTCTCGCGTGGCAGATCGATAAGCACACCGAGCACAACGACCGGCTCATGAACATCGCGCTCCCCGCCGACTTCAAGTACGAGGTCGAGCGTGGCGACGCTGGCGACGCCCTCGCGGTCATCGCCCTGCGCGAGTCGATGCGCCGCGACATCGAGGCCGGCCGCGGGGTGCGGGTGCGTGAGGCGATCGGGCTGGGCGCCACCTGGAACGAGGTCGCCGCCGCCCTGGACGTCTCCCCCGACGCCGCCCGGACCCTGCTGCGCGAGTGGGCCGACGGGCAGCACAACCTCTACCTCCGCGACGTCGAGCACGGGCAGAATCGTCCTCTCGGGCTCAACCCGGACCAGCACGCCGCCATGCTCGCCCTCACCGAGCTGGGCGACGACGAGGCCGCCCGTCAATGACTGACCGCCTGTACCTGCGGCACTCGACGGACAAACAGACCGCCGCCCGGCAGCGGCACGCCCTGGCGGCGCTGCTCGCCGCCGGCGCCCCGGCCTACGAGGACCCGGCGACCTCCAGCCGCGTCCTGTCCCTGTACCGCGCGGGCTTCAAGAAGCTGCTCGACGAGGCCGCCGTCGGCGACACCATCCGCATCGCCGACGCCGCCCGCCTCTTCCGGTCGGTCGCGGACATCATCGCCCTGCGGCCGGTCCTCATCCGGCGCGGCCTGCACCTGCGGGTGGAGTCCGGGCTGCTGTCCGGCATCGACCTCGCCTCGGACGACCCGGGCACCAAGATGATCGTCCAGGTCCTCGCGGCCGTGCTGGAGTTCCAGCGCGACATGATCTCGGAGAACACCAAGGAGGGCGTCGCCGCGGCCGAGGCCGCCGGGAAGCGGCTCGGGCGTCCGGCCGCGCTCGACGAGGGCGAGGTCGTCGAGCTGGTGGAGGCGTACCGCGAGGGCGCCGCCGTGAAAGCCCTCGCGCGGCAGTACGGCATCGCGCCCAAGACCGTCCGGCGCGCGCTCGATGCTGCCAGGGCCCGCGATGTGCCCGACGACCTCGGGCTGCTCCTGGAAGACGGCGTCACGGCGGCACCGCGTCATGCCGCCACCGGCGAGGACCAGGACCAGGAGCCCGAGCCGGACCCCACGGCGACCATCGACGTCCCCGGCCTGCTCGCCGAGTACCTGCAGAACACCGCGGACACCACGATCCGTGACGCGCTGCACGGCGGTCGGACCATCCGTCGGGGGCAGGGCTACTCGGTGCGCGTCACCGCTCCGCTCACGGTCCACCAAGCCGTGCTCGCGCAGTGCGCTGGCCTCGCCGCCGACGGCGCGAGCCCGGCCGGGCGCAAGGCTCACCGGATCTACGCCGACCGGGTGGCAGCCGCAGGAGCCGCCTGAGTCTTGATGACCTCCCAGCTCGCAGGCTGTTGGGCCTGTTGGGTCTAATAGGCCCAACAGGGTCAGGCGGGCGTGGCGTTACGGCCACGGCAGCACGCGGGGCCGCGGAGCTTCATGCTCCGCGGCCCCGGTGTGCACAGATACGAACGTTTCGTTCAACGACCCCGGTCGGGCCCGGTCACGCCGCTCGGCGGGCGGCCGCCTGTTCGTCGCTCTGGCCGATGGCTCGCCACTTCCACTCGGCCGGACCGTGCTTGAGCAGCTCGGGCAGCACGGCCACGTCGACTCGCAGTTTGATGCCGCGGACCCGCTTCTCCAAGGCGGTGATCCGCTTCTCCAGGAGCTCCGGATCGGCGCCGGCCAGGACGAGCCGGACGACCGGGAAGAGCGTGCTGTGCGGGTACCGCTGGCGCCACAGCTGTTTCGTGGAGCCGATTGTCCCGCGCTCGCCCTCTCGGTAGGTGGCCTTCGAGTACGCCTCGTAGGTGTACAGCTTCGCCGCGAGGCGGGACGGGCTCATGGTGAACCGGTCGACTTCAAGGAACGTCGCCTCGGCGCCGCGCGAGGGCCGGAACAGCACGGCGTCGGAGACGACCCTGCGGGCCTTGTCGATGGTGTGGTCGACCTCGACCTCCCAGTCGACGAGCGTGCCGCCCCAGCGGGTGATGACGTCGGTGACGGCCAGGCCGTGGGCTGCGAGGCCGGCGGCTATGGCTCGTTCGCCGGTTGCCGCGTGGGGGCGGACCGGGAAGTCGCCGCCCTCCTGCAGGGCCCGCTGACCGGTGACCGTCAGGTGCCATACCTTCTCCCGGCCGTGCCGTCCGTGGCCGACGAGCCCGAGCGCCTGGAGGTCGCGCAGGGCGCGCAGCACGTAACCGATGCCGAGGCCGTTGCGGGTGACGACGAGGGCAATCTGCTGCGCGGTGGCGATCCGTACGCGGGACAGCGTCAGCATCACCAGGCCCCGGGTCTGGGCGGTCGAAGTGAGCTTCCTCGGAGCGGCAGGAGTCGGAACGAGGGCAGGGATAGAGGTGTCCTGCTCCAGATCAGGCCCCTTGACCGGGCTCTGACCTGCGGTTTCGTCAGTCTGGCTGGAGGGCGACGTTGGACCGGAGGCGACACCGGACGCGTGCCTGGAGGCTGACGGTTCGTTGGCCTGGTCGCGTGCAGTGTCTTCGCGGTCGATATCGGTGTTGTCGTACACGGCGGTGCTCCTCGGGAAGGATCGCGGGGCCTCCCGGCGGAAAACCCCTCTCATTCCGTAGAGGTGTCGAGAAGAGGCGCCGTGTGACAGTTGCCGCCGAGGAACATCGGCGGGCGCATCATCGGGACGGTCGATGGAGTCGTTGAGACGGGCCGCGCCCGGGGTCGAGCACCGAGCCGAGCAGGCTGCCGAGACTGCCTGTCACCTTGCCGACGCCACTGTCCGGGGCGGTTGGAGCACGGCGGCCGCCGAGGACGCGCTGGATGCGATCGACACCCTCGTTGAGGCCCTGGGCAGCGTTGGGGACGACGCCGTCGCGCAGGCTCTCGCCGTGGTGGCGGTCGCGACCGGCGACGCCCGCCGCAGCCTGGGCATTGCCGTGGACGACCGCGCCCCGGAGCCCGTCACCGCGGCGGTGCCCGCACCGCGCAGACCGCCGAGGCGACGCGGGCTGGGGCCGGGCTACCAGGGCATACGCACAGAACACCGACGCCCGCGCACGGCCGAGGACGGGGCCTGTTAGACCTGTTGGGGCTAATAGGTCTAACAGGGGCCCGTCTGCGGTTTCGTGAGCGGGTCTGTCGGCGGGTCTACAGGGCCTCGGGGACGGCGACCGGGTTCGACCCGAGGTATCCCAGGCGCTCGTCCACCGTCGCCTCTGCCTGCCGCTGGCGGCCGACGTGGGCCTTGTCGGCGGGCCAGCCCTTGGCCGTCTTGCACTGCTGGCCGTCGCCCGCCCCGCACTTCTCACACGTCAGCCGCAGGACCTCGACCGCCACCTCGGCGTCCCGCTCGCGACGCCGGCGCGAGGATGCGGCCTTGGACTCCCAGCCGATGCCGATACCGGCCATCGCCTCCGGGTACGTCGTGGTTTCCCGCCCCTCGGCGCCCTCGGCGGACGCGAGCTTGGCGTCCTGCGCGAGCCGGACTAGCTGCCAGACGGTCGGCACGATCGCCGGGCCGCCGAAGTCCTTGCGGTCCGTCCCCCGCGCAGCTGTGCCCCAGGGGTCGCCGCTGGGGAAGGTGGTGGCGAGCGGTACGTCGCCCTCGACGATGCGGGCGAGGAACCCCATCCGGTCGCTGGTCTCCCGCACGGTCGACGCGGTGGAGCGCAGCGAGTTGATGACGTCCGCGAGCTCCACCGGCGTGGCCGGAACCTCGGCGGCCCGGGCCAGCTGGCGCAGCCGCAGCTCGATCCCGGCGAGCTCCACGGCCAGCTCGTCCAGGGTGATGTTCTTGCCCTCTATCAGGCCGGTGGTGTCCGTCTCGGCGGCGGTCTCGTGGGTGTCCGTCACGTCAGTTCCCTTCGTCGGTGCGGGTGTCGGTCTGGTCGGCGAGCTGGCGCTCGCACTCGGCGATCTGCTCCCGGCAGTGGCGCAGCAGAAGCTCCTCGGTGTTCTCGGGGCTCTCGTCGAGGCCGTGGCAGCGCAGCAGGTATTCGCGCAGTTTCCAGTCGGCGCCCTGGTCCCAGCGTTCCTCGTCGATCGCGTCGTCGCCGGGCCAGTCCATCCGGACGATGACGTCCTCCCAGTTGGCGAGGTCCTCGGCGGCCCATGTCCGGCGCTCGTTCTCGGTGGGGTCGGGCACCCCCGAGTACTCCACGTAGCAGTCGTGGTCGGCGAGGATGCCGGCGGCGTAGTCGAGCGGGATGCCGCCGTGCTCGACGGCCCACCCCCACACGGCTATCGCCTCGATCAGCGGCGGCGCCTCATGAGGGCGTGGATCGCAGTACAAAGTCGTCTCCTTGGGTGAGGCCCAGGGTCGGGGGCCGCCGGCCTTCGCTCCCCCGGCACCGCCCGGCGCGGACAGCGCCCCCGTGGTGCGGGGGCGTGCGCGCAGGACGGCGCCGGGCCCGTGGTCCCTGACCTGGGGAGTTCCACATTTCTGACCGGAAATGAGGAGGGATCAGTCCGTGTCGATGTCGAGCTGGAGGTAGGCACGCTGGCCGCCGTCGTACGTCCGGGCGGTCGTGGTGCGGAACGTGCGTTTCAGGGCGTCGAGGACGGCCTGGACGGTCGCCTCGTCGCCACAGATCCGTACGTCCGCGATCCCGGGCAGGTACGTGCGCTCGGTCCGCTCGCGGCGGGTACGGGTGGCCATCAGGTGAACGCCACGCGGGCGACGACGGCCAGGAGCTCGCCCGCGTCGCCCGCGCTCTGCAGGGCTCCGGGGTCCTCGGGCGTCTTCACGGGCCCGGCGACCAGGACGTGCTGGACGCGGTCGAGCAGGTCCCACCAGTGCTCCGGCAGGCTGACGGTCTCGGCGGCCCGCCACAGCTCGATGTCGTCCTCGCCGTCCGGGCCGACGTGGACCAGGCCCCGCAGGGAGCGGTCGGCGATCCGGGCACGTACCCGCCAGCGCGGGTCCATGTCCGGCATCCCGTGCAGGCCCCAGTGCTCCCAGTCGGTGCGGGCCTCCAGGTCCTCGATCCCGGCGCCCTCGGTCTCCGGGTACAGCACGAGCATCGGCATCGGCTGGTCGTCGGGCGTGGTCGTCTTCATCAGCGTCACGCCGTAGTTCGGGGCCAGGTGGTAGGTGTCGACGTCGCCCAGGTCGAGGTCGTCGAGCGTGACCACCTTCACCCCGGCCTTGCGGAAGGCGTCCATCGGGTCGGCTGGCCGCTGGCGCGGAGGGGCGCCGGGGACGACCTTGACCATGTCGGCGATCTCCTCGGCGGAGGCCCCGCCCATGGCCCAGTGGTCGAGGGCGTCCTCCAGGAGGTCGGAGGCGGACGCGTCGTCCATCGCCTCCACGGAGGCCAGGGCCTCGGCGGCCGCGGCCGGGTCCGTCTTCCCGGCCCGCGCGAGCGGCGCCCACGCCCGGGTAGTGGGCGAGGCGACGAACCCGGGGCTCGGCAGCGTCGCGTAGATCGCCGCGGCGAGCGCGACGAGGGTCGGCCGCTGCTCGGTGCGGAGCTTCTTCGCCAGCGTCCGCTGACAGGGCTGGCAGCGTCCCCGGCAGGCGGCGACGAGGCGAGCGGCGAGTTCGGCGTCGAGTTCCCGACCGGCGCGGTGCGGGAGGTCCTCGAGGACCGCCATGTCGGGCAGCGGCTCGTGCCGGTGGACGGCGTTCGCGGCCGCCGATGCGTGAGCGGCTCCGGTACGGCGCGAACGGTTCTTCGCGCGCTGCTTCTTGCCGTGCGACTTGACCACGAGTTCTCTCCTCGGTGGCGTGCAGCGGTTACCCATGACCCGATGCACGCGCGGAGAACGTGGCGCTGCGCGGGCATACGGAAGTGCGTTGGTGATGACCAACTCGGTGGTGCTCTCCGCACTGATGCACTGGGACCGTCCAGTCCTGGCACCTTCGCCTCAGATCGCTCCCAGTCATGGGCTGAGGCCGGCTTCGGCCCGTGCGAGGGGCCGTGCACAGCACGGTACCGCCTACCGCCGACAGCGGGATGCGGAACACGCGAGATCCGTCCGGGAGAGGACGGCGGGGGGAACTCCGGAGTTCGCCGGCGGACAACTCCCGGCGGCCGACCAGGGTGTAAACGCACCTGTAAACCAGGGTGCGACAGGCGCTGTCCCGCACACCCGCTCCGACCTGCGCGTCCTGCCCCCCAGACATGAACCCACCCACTCCCCTCGTCCCTCAGAAAGTGGGTGGGTTCATCTCAGGTGGTCAGGAGGTCGGAGCGGGTGTGCGGGACAGCGTGGAAGTACGGGGAAGGGCAGCAGAGTACAAATTCGTGGCGGGTGGGGTGGGTGTGACGGGGGATCGGGAGTATCAGGCGGAGGAGGACGGGGCGGGGGCAGGGAGTTCGGCGGGCGGAGTGTCGGCGGCCTGTGCGAGGACGGCTTGCAGGCGCTCGGAACGGTGAGCGCGATCGCGTCGGCCGCCTCGGGCGCCGGGCGGCCACCCGCCCCTGGGCGGAAACTGTCCGGACTGCACAAGGCGAAACTGGCGAAACTGTCGCATTAGGAAAACGGTCAGTGCGCCCCCTCGGGCTTGTTGGGTCTAATGGGTCCAACTGCTGGTGAGCAGCAGGTTCTCGACGGGGTTCTTGCACTTATGCGACTCCTCTACGCGTGCGCGCGCGTAGAGGGCGCGACGTTGTGCAGCGTGCTGCCCTACGGTTCCCCGCTGTGTCTCGCCGTCTGTCCCGCCCCCGTCCGGCCCACCGGCCGCTGCTCCTGACCCCGGAGGTCGAGGAGCGCCTGGTCGAGCTCACCGGCCTCGGTGTCTCCGTCGGCCTGGCGGCCCAGGGGGCCGGGGTGAACCGCGCCACCGTCTTCCGGTGGCTGGCACGCGGCAGAGCCGAGGCGGCGGCCCGCGCTGCGGGGGCGGCTCCGTGTCCCGAGGAGGAGCCGTTCGCCACGTTGTACGGGCGGATCGCGCAGGCTCGGGCAACCGCCGCGGCGCGTGCTGTCCGGCGCATCCAGCAGGCCGGGGCCGGCGGCTTCGTCGTTTCGTCCCGGACCCGCAGGTTCCGCGACCCGGTCACCGGTGTGCCCGTCGAGGAGACCACGGTGCGCCGGGCCCCGCCCGACTGGCGGGCGTTCGCCTGGCTCCTGGAGCGGCTGTTCCCGGACGAGTACGGCAAGCGCGCCGTCGGCCGCGATCCGTTCGACGCGCCCGACGACGCCGGCCCCGCCGAGACGGGGACGGACTGGGCGGCTCTCAGCGCCCGACTCGAACTCGCTCTCGGGGCGGGCGCCGACCTGCCCGGACACGATGGGCGTCCCTCGATCGAGGGGGGTAGGACCTGTTAGACCCAACAGGTCGGATACCGTCTGGGCTGCACAAACACCGGAGGGGGAAGGACGGAGAGGGTCGATCTTGATGAGGAGAGACGTATGTCCATGATCACCCTGGGGCCGCTGGCGCCCAGGTCGGACACGCTGGACGTCGTCCGCGACTGGCGCGTGGACGAGTTCATCGAGCTGCTCGACGACGACGCCGCCCTGGAGGCGGCGCTGGACCGGATCGACTACAACCGCGAGCTACGCGCCCAGATCTTCGTCCCTCCGTCGATCGGCAACCTCCCCCGGGCGTTCATCGGCCAGCACCGGACATACGTCTGCATCAACCAGAAGGGCGGTGCCGGCAAGACCACGACCAGTGTGGAACTGGCGGCCGCCTGGGTGGCCATGGGCTACACGGTCCGGGTGATCGATGCCGACCCGCAGGAAGCCTCCCTGTCCGGAGAGTGGCTCCTGCCGCGCTACGACGGCATCATCGAGTCCCAGCGGTACACGCTGACCGATGTCCTGTTCGGCCGTCAGCCGCTGGACGAGGCGACGTACGAGACGACCGTCCAGGGCCTCTACATCGTGCCGAGCGGCGCGCACCTGGGCACGGTCGAGTACGACCCCAAGGCGGGCCGGGACGGCAGTCTGCGCTCCGCGATCCGCAAGTCGAAGGCGGACGTCGACATCACGATCATCGACGCGCCGCCCGCCCTCGGGAAGCTGTCGATCAACGGGCTGATCGCCGCAGACGAGGTCATCGTCCCGCTGCGGGTCGGCGCGCTCGACAAGAAGGCCTTGCGGGAGCTGCACCAGACGATCCGGGCCGTCCAGGAGGACGCCAACCCGCAGCTGTCGGTGGCCGCGGCGGTGATGACGTCCTGGGACAAGAGCCGGTACGCCGGGAAGGTCGCCGCGCAACTGCGCAAGGACTACCCCGAGGCGATCGTCGCCACCGCTCGCCGCAACGTGCGGGTGGCCGAGTGCGCCGACCACGGCGTGCCCGTCCGGGCCTTCGCGCCCACCGCATCCACTACGAGCGACTACGACCAGCTCGCTCGTCTCCTCCTGCCCGTGAAGGGGGCCGCAGCGTGAGCAAGCCGTTCGGCAACAAGGGGGCCGCCGCGAACGGCAGCGGCGGCGCAGCAGCCGGCGGGAGCGCCATCCTCGGCAAGCTCCTCGGCGGCCAGCAGGTCGCAGGCAGCAAGACCAAGGTCCCGGCGTACGTGAGCCAGGAGCTGCTGGAGCGGCTGCGGAACACCGTCGTCGGGATGCAGCGCGACCTGCGGGTCGAGGAGCCGCCGGTCAGCCTCAGCGCGTTCGTCGAGGCCGCGATCCTGACGGCGGTCCGGGATGCGGAGGCCATCTACAACGAGGGCGAGCGGTATCCCGAGCGCCCGAACCAGCGGCTGAAGACCGGCCCCCCGATACAGGGTTAGGCCAGGTCAGAGCCAGTTAGGCCCATTGGGGTCAATAGGTCCAACCTGGGGTCCTGCCTGATCAGGCAGGACCCCAGGCACGTGCTGGCGCACCAAGCCGGGTGGCGGGGGCTCACCGGTCGGGGACCGCTTCGTGGACGAAGGCGGCGAGGAACCCGCCGTCGGCGAGCAGGTGCAGCCGCACGCCCTCGCCGAGTGCCGGGACGAGCGCGCAGTCGATGGGCGCTCCTCCCGTGAGGTGGGGTTCGGTGGTCTCCTGGCCGTCCGCGTCCACGTCCGTGGTGAGCGCGAGGAGGGACGCCAGGACGGCGCTGCGCTCGGACTCGGAGCCGGCACGGACGTACGGGGTGAGCGCGTCGAGGAGCTCCGCGCTCACGTGGGTGATGCGGCGGTGGCCGCTGCGCAGGATTGCCGGGAGGGCGAGGGCGGCCGTTGTGGCCTCGCCGGTGCTGGAGGGCGTCATGCCCGGCACAACGAGGCACCGGGGGCCGACGTCGTTCCCTCCGTCGCCCAGGAGGAGCTTCCGGGCCTGCGGGCTGGAGGTCCGCACCGGTCGCCCGGTGCGGACCCTGCCTTCGCGTGCGCGTCCACGGACGCGCGCGGGGCCGGCCGCGCTCAGGCGACCGGCCCCCACTGGCTTTCTGCGGATCGTCCTGCTGCCGCAGAGCCCTGTCGATCCCCCGGACGAGTGACACGAGGAGGTTGGCGTAGTCCCCTCGTGAGGGGGGTTGGGGGTGTTAGGGGCAACAGGTCTGATGGCGTGTGAGCTGGGTCTATGTGGTGCCTAGCTCTTCGTCTGCTGCGCCAGGAAGTGAAGGCCGGCTTCCATGTCGCTCATTGCCATCACCTTGTCGATGGTGTGCGCGGACAGGTGCTCGGCGAGTTCGAGGACCTGTCCGCGGATCTTGCGCAGCTCGGCGAGCTGGTCGTTGAGGATCTGCAGCTTCTGCCGCCGTGAGGGGCTGAGGTCCGGGAGCTGGCCCCAGGCGGCCGACTGTTCCTCGAACAGGGTCAGGCTCTCGTCCTGCTCGGTGAAGACCTTCTTGATGCGTGTTACGTCGGCATCGGTGAGGACGTGCGGCTTGTCCCGGGCCTCTTCGTACGTTGCGAGGCTCTCGCGCGAGTCGGCGACCCAGCCGCGGGTGTGCTCGATGAAGAATTCGAGCTTGCTGATGGGGTGCCAGATCCGCTCGGCCATCGCCGCGTTCCTCTCATATGGCTGCAGTCGCCGGGCGAGCCTAGCCCTCGGCCACAGCCTGCCGCCGCCCGTTGGCGGGATGCGCGGGCGGCGGCAGGCGGGCGTGGTAGGGCGGCGGGGGTCAGGGGGACGGCGTCTGGGCGACTATGCCCTCCAGCATCTGGGCGGCCTTCTCCTTGTTGCTCTTCGGGACGTCGTCGTCGGTGAGGATGCGGGCCACGAGCCGGAGGAGCCCCTTGGGGACGGGCACGCTCTGGTAGTCGCTGAGTCCGGCGCCGATCGCGTCGGAGTCGTAGAAGTTCGCCAGGCCGCGGCGGGCCGGCTGCTGCATGTCGGCGGTCACCGCAGGAGTCTCCCACCGTGTTGTTGACCGGCTGCACGCGGCGGAGAACCAGCAGTTCAGCGGCTATTGGACCCATTGACCCCAACGGGTCCAATTCTGGTTTTGGCGTACAGGACGCTGGCGGGTGGCTACCGTGTGCCCCCGTGATGAAGGCCCCCGATGTGCTCGACGACATGCCGGAGCTCAAGACGGCGGTCGAGGAGGCGTGTGCGGAGGCGCCCTCCGAGGCGCGCGAGCGGCAGATCCGGGCACACGCCCGCGAGCTGGTCCGCGGGCTGCGCCACCCCGGCCACCCGCTGACGACCGAGGCCGACCTCGAGGACGTGCTCGCCGAGGAGTCGCTGCGCGCGTACGAGGAACTGGCCCTGGCCGGGGAGCTGCGGGCCCGGGGCGAGGTCAGGCCGACCAGCGAGCGGACGGCCCTGGTGCGCTCGGATGTGATGGTGATGCTCCAGCGCGTCCTCGGCCTGCCCGTCGTCCATCTGCGGGTGCGCGAGGTGCTGCCGCTGAAGACGCCGGTGGACCGTGGGCGGCAGGGCCAGCTCCGTGCCAGCCTCCAGACCCTCTCGGACTACATCGGCCGGCGGACCGGCTGGACCGTCGAGGGCGGGCTCCTCACCCGGGGCTATCCGCGCTGGGTGCGCATGCTGGCCCTGGCCTCGGTGGTGCTGGACACCGGCGGCCGGGTGGGGGAGCTCTGCGCGATGCGCCTGGACGACCTCTCGCCGGGGCTGGAAGAAGTGCGGGTCCGCCGGCGGCCCCAGGGCGCGGGCCCCGCCTACCAGCCGACGACCGAGATCTTCGTGCTGTCGGCGGCGACCCGGGCCGCACTGCAGCGGTGGCTCCAGGTGCGCAGGCTGCTGATGCGCGAGGTGACCGGGGCGGCCGACTACCTGTGGGTGTCCGTCCGGGGCAACCACGGCGGCGTCGTCGAGGACCAGGAGCCGGAGTACCGGGCCGCGGGCACGGCGCTCCAGCCGCGTGGCGTCGGCCGGGCCTACAGCGCCGCCGTCGCCAAGGTGAACGTCGACCTCGGCGGCGAGGTGGGCTGGAGTCCCCTGCCGGAGCGGATGGAACAGCTGCGCCGTGGCGTGAAGCCGGGCGTGGTGCTGGTCGCCCCGCCCGCCCCGGACGCCGAGCGTGCCGCGCGCCTGCTGCACGCGGTCGAGGTGGCCGGCCGCGACCTCGCCGGGCTCCCGAGTGCCCAGGACGATGCGACCACCGGCCTGCAGATGCGCGTCGCCGCCCGCGAGGCCGGGCGCGAGGCGTGGCGCCACGGCATCGAGCACCGGGTCCAGCTCGCCGCGCTGAGCACGGCGACCCTGCCCGCCCTCGACGTCCCGCGGGCCGGGTGGGACGCCGAGCTGCTGCGGGCCCTGGACCGGGCCGCGCACCTCACCCCTCTGTAGAGGCCGCAGGCGCGGGAGCGCGGCAAAATCGCAGGTGAAGAGGCATCGGACCTGTTGGACCTAACAGGTCCAACAGTCGGGCACCGGTGACGGGTTTCCAGGCGTCGGTGGACCAGGCGCCGGTTTACCGGTCGTCGGTGGACCAGGCGTGATTACTAGGAACCAGACCAAATACCCCCTACCCCCCGGTCGCTGTCGGCTGGCGGCCGCCCGGCGGCCGGTGCCCGTGAGACTCGGGTCCTGGGCTTCTGAGCTGCGGAAAGGTACGTCCGTGGAACTCGTGAGACCGTCCCACGCACGCGCGTGGAGCAGGCTGGCCGTGGCTCCGGGGGCTGGGCTGTCGGCTCGCAGCGGCCGTACGGTCCGCTCATGGACGACAGGACGCTGCCGCGCCGCTGCGCCTGGTGCGGGCGGCCGCTGGGCGAGGGCTCGCCGAGTCGCCGGTACTGCTCGCGGCCGCGGCTTTGCCGGGACGCGGCGTACCGGGCCCGCCGGCGTGCGGAGCGGGCGGGGGAGCCGCGGGTTGCGCTGGGGTACTTCGGCCGCGAGCTGGAGGTGCGTGTGCTCGGGCTGCGCCAGCTGCTGCTGGACGCGGTCCTTGCCGAGAGCCCGGCGTCCGGCGGGGGTGGGGCGGTGGCCGGTGGACCGTGCGGCGCGAACGAGGTGATCACCCGGAGCAGCCCCGAGAAGAGGCGTAACGGGGGCGCAGAGCGCCGAACACACCCCACGAGCCATTCCCGTCCCATGATCGGCCGCAAGGGGCGCAGACGGCCTTATAGAGGCGCGAGCCCCTGCTTGTGTAGGTCGCGCCCCGAAGGGGCTCCTTCTTTCTGTTCTCGAACACACGGGCCTCAGCCACCGCAGCGCGGGGCGCGTCACCCGAATGGGTGACGCGCCCCGCGCCCTCTCCGACCGATAACTAACAGGCCCTTGCGCTCTTGACAGTCCGGGCCCGTCCGGGACATGACCAGTGGGTTTCCGGGCTTCCCGCCGTCCTCGGCGGGCGCCACACGCCCAGCCAGCAGGGCGCCGGGGGCAAGATCGACAACGCCGGAACGGTGCCGAGAAGTGCTCTGAACAGGGGTGATGCCCACGGCGCGGGCCGTGGGCATCACCTGAGAGTCGGGCCCGCAGGGGCCTGTTAGTTGTTCTGGGGTGCCGGGCTACGGCTTCCCGCCGTCGTCGTCGTGACGGTCACGGTCGGCGGTGAGGCGGCGCAGTTGCTCCAGCATCTCGGCCTGGCCCGCCGTGAGGCCGGCGACGGCGTCGGCGAGCGCCGCCTGGCCCGCGATGAGACCGCCGACGGCCTCCGCGATGCCCTGCACGGCACGGCCCTGCTCCAGCTGGGTCTCCCGCAGCGCGTTGAGGGTCTGGGTGTGGGCACGCAGCGACGTGCGCATCTCCGCGACGTCCCGGTCGGCCATGCTCGCCAGGGTCCGCGTCGCCGCGTTCTCCTCGCGCAGCCGCTCGACCTCGCCCTCCAGGGCGTCGACCCGATGCCTCAGCTCATCCAGCTCGCTCACCCCACCATCCTCTCAGCCCGCCGGCACCGCCCGGGGCCGGACGCCGGAACGGGCGTTGCCCCGGCCGGAAAGGCCGGGGCAACGGTCTGCGTGACTAGACGAGCGGCAGCCTGCCACCCGGACCGGCCAGTGTCGCGGGCTCAAGCGGGGGGCCCGAGCGGCACTGCACAGAATGAGCGATATGCGTACTTTTGTGCGATTTTTAGGTGCGGTTCATGTCCACGAAGCGGCTGTAGTGGCCCTGGAAGGCGGTGGTGACGATCGAGGTCGGCCCGTTGCGGTGCTTGCCGACGATCAGGTCCGCCTCGCCCGCGCGCGGGGACTCCTTCTCGTACTGGTCCTCGCGGTGCAGCAGGATCACCACGTCCGCGTCCTGCTCCAGCGAGCCCGACTCGCGCAGGTCGGAGACCTGCGGCCTCTTGTCGGTGCGCTGCTCGGGCCCGCGGTTGAGCTGCGAGAGCGCAATGACCGGCAGCTCCAGCTCCTTGGCCATCAGCTTGAGCTGGCGGGAGATGTCGGAGACCTCCTGCTGGCGGCTCTCCGGACGGCGACCGCCGCCGTACTGGAGCAGCTGGAGGTAGTCGATGACGACCAGGTCGAGCTGGCCACGCTGCTTGAGCCGGCGGGCCTTGGTGCGGATCGACATGGCAGTCAGCTCCGGGGAGTCGTCCAGGAGCAGGTTCCCCGCGTCGATCTTGGCCTTGGCCTTGGCCATCCGGTTCCAGGCGGCGTCGTCGAGCTGGCCGGAGCGGATGTGGTGCAGGGCGACGGATCCCTCGGCGGACAGCAGCCGCATGTGGAGCTCCTTGCGGCTCATTTCCAAGCTGAAGAACGCGGTGGTCAGCCCGTGCTTGAGGCTCGCCGCCCGCGCGAAGTCGAGGCCGAGGGTGGACTTGCCCATCGCCGGGCGCCCGGCGATCAGGATGAGCTGGCCCTCCTGGAGGCCGAGGGTCAGGCTGTCGAGGTCAGTGAAACCGGTCGGCACGCCGGTGAGCTCGCCTTTCTTGCGCTTCCCGGCCGCCTCGATGTCGTCGAAGGTGTCGTCCAGGCCCTCCGAGGCGTCCATCAGCGACTCGTCGCCGCGGTGGCGGACCACGCCGTACAGCCGCTCCTGCGCGCGCTCGACCAGCTCGTCGGTGTCGCCGTCGCGGGCGTAGCCGCTGGCAGCGATGGCCGTGCCCGCGACGACCAGGTTCCGGGCGACGGCGGCCGCGTAGACGATCTCCGCGTAGTACTCGGCGTTCGCCGCCGTGGGTACCTGCTGGACCAGCGTGTGGAGGTATGCCGCGCCGCCGATCTTGGCCAGTTCGCCGGTCTTGGTCAGGTAGGCCGCGACCGTGATCGGGTCGGCGGGCTCGCCCTTGCCGTGGACGTCGAGGATCGCGCGGAACACGGTCTCGTGCGCCGGCCGGTAGAAGTCGGCGGGTTGCAGGATCTCGGCGACGTCGCCGATGGCGTCCTTCGACAGCAGCATGCCGCCGAGGACGGACTGCTCGGCCTCGAGGTCCTGCGGCGGGACGCGCTCGAAGTGCCGCGGGTCGAGGTCCTCGCCGGAGGCGGCGGGGCCGGGGATGGCTACGCTCATGGTGGATCTCCGTTCACGGGATTCGGGCAGCGGCCGGACCGGGCAAGGTCTCCGGCCGCTGCTGTCGTACGGGGTCAGGACGCGAGGGCGGGAGCCATGCGGCACTCGCACGGACCGACCGGCAGGAAGGTCTCCGGATCCTCGGCGAGGCCGGACCCGTTGCACTTCGAGCACTCCGGCGCGGCCGCCGCCGGGTGACCACCCGCACCGGCGGGGACCTGCGGGAGCTTCTTCAGGTGGCTCCGGTAGACCGCCACCACGTTGAAGACCCGGTCCGGGTCACAGCCGCGGGCCAGGTGACTGCGCAACTTCGGGACCGTCCAGCCCACCGCCAGAGCATCGACGGCGAGCGGCAGCAGCATGTCGGCCGCCTCCTCGCGGTTCATCCGGTCCCGGCCGGGCAGGCCCAGCAGCATCTCCAGCAGCTCCGCACGCTGCCCGTCGCCGTGGCCGTCGCGGGGCGCGGGCACCTCGGCAGCAACAGGAACGGGGTTGTCCTCCGGCGAAGCCGTCTCTCTCGTCGTCGTCTCCGCCTCAGCCGGGACCGGCGTTGCCGCTGCGTCCTCTGCGGAGGGAGAGAGAGAAGATCCAGAGGAAGACACCAGAGGAAGATCGCGTTCCTGCAGGTCACCACCCGTGAGCGGGTCGGATTCCCGACCCCGTGGGTCGGAAATCCGACCCGACGGGTCGGAAATCCGACCCGCTGCACCCCCCGGGTCGGATTTCCGACCCGCTTCGGAAGCCTGCTGGTCAGCCGCTGCGGCAGCCTCCTCGGTGCCTTCCTCGACCAGGTCGGCGAGGGCCGTCCCGAGGGCCTTGAGCTTGTCCTCGGAGTTCCGCCAGCCCTCGTAGTCGGCCGGTGCCGAGTCGTTGATGCGGATACGGAGCGTCTTGGTGAGGGCGCTCGCGCGGGAGGACGTCTTGATGGGCTGGCCCTCGGGCGTGGTCACCAGACCGACCTTGGTGAGGCCGTCGAGGATGCCCCGGATCCGGGTGAGGCTGCTCGGGCCGCCGCTCGGGCTGGGGATCAGCTCGCACAGCAGCTGCAGGGTGAGCACGCGCACGTGGTTCTTGAACTTGTCCACCACCAGGCCGCGCAGCACGAGGTAGCCGCGGACCTCGCCGTCCTTGAGCTGCTCGCACAGGGCGATCCAGTCCATGACGCGGGTGTCGTACCAGCCGTCGTTGTCCGGCCCGTACAGCTCGACCACCTGGTCCGGAGTGGCCGCCGAGGTCTTGGGACGCTTGGGCGAGCTCATCGGGACACCGCCGGCGCGGCCGGGAGGGACAGGGCGGGGAGGGCGCACGAGGACGCCGGGGTCATAGTCACGCAGGCGTTGTACGCGCCGAAGCGGACACCATCGTTTGCGCAGCTCAGGCCGCGATTCAGCTCAGAAGTCGTAGTCACGGCGTCTTCGTACGCGGCCGGGACGGTTACCGTCGCGGGCTCCGCGGAGGTGAGCCGGAGAGGGCGGTACGGCAGGTGGTGCATGGGGTGCGATCTCTCCCAATGGGGTAGAGAGCCGCACGCCGGTGGAACGCCACCAGGCAACCGGACGGGCCTATGAGCGGTGCTGCGAAAACCCAGGCTCGCCAGTTACCCTGGCAGCGGTGACCGGGCCCGATCGTGGGTCGGGAGCCCGGCGTTACCGCCGACGTACGACTCAGGCGCTGTGTGGCTCGTGAGGCCAGAGACTGAGTCGGAGCAGTGAGTCGAGGGCCGTCCTGTTGGCAGCAGGGCGGCCCTTGGCGTTACGGGGCGCGTACGTGCATGGACAACATCCTGTAGCCCTTCCCCCGGTTTGGTGAACCGGGGATGTCCTGGTACCCGGCGCACATGGCGCATCGGGCGATCTTCCACGACGCGTGCGATGTGTGTGAACGCGTTTTCCAGGGCTGAGGTTCCGAGATCCCGTTCTCCGGGAGCGATCTTGTGGAAGCGCCCGCAGCGCGGGAAACAAGCGGCGTGTCGCCGAGCCTCGATAGCGCGCTGTCAGCGCGTACGCGTAGCCTGCTGTGCATCGCAGGCACCTCCATCTCAGGTGCTGGATCACGGCGCCGACCACCACAACCGGCGACGCGATCGGCAGGCCCTCCTCTGGGGGGCCTGTTCGCGTTCTGCGGGGACATCTTCCTCCCTCGGAGCCCAGGGAAGCGGTCAGAGCGCCGAGACCGGAGTGTCGGCGGTTGTGAGGTCTTGCCCCGGATACAGAACAACCGAGGCGGGGCGTTGTGCCATCCAGCCGGACAGCCGGTGGGTGGGTGCTTCGGTACGGACGTGCCGGAACCCTGCGCGGAGGTAGTAGTCCTGGAGCTTGGTGTTGTCACGCCAGCAGTCCAGGCGGACCCAGGGAAGGCCGCGGTCGCAGGCGATGGAACCGGCCCAGTCGAGGATGCGGCCGCCGAGGTGTTCGCCCTTGGCCTGGCGGCCGGTGATGAGCTTCGCGATGTAGACGGCGGAGTCCGGGGCGTCGGCGTCGCGCCAGAAGTCGCGATCGGGCGGGGCGAGCGTGACGGTGGCGAGCAGGCCGGTGCGGTCGTCGTTGTCGATGACCCAGGTCCGGCCGTCACGGATGTTGGCCTCCCACTTCGCCAGGGCAGCCGGGCGGGTGGATGGGTCGCGCCACTGGTCGATGCCGGCGGCGGCGAGCCAGGTCTCGGCCTCGGCGCGGAGCTGCCGAAGGTCGGGCATGTCGGCGACCGTAGCCGGGCGAATCGTCCTCAATGCCGTCAGACCTCCATCTCGTACACGAGTACGTTCCGGTCGCCGGGGGCGATGGTGACCATGCATCGGACCGGCATGCCGTCGGCGGCGTAGCCGATACGGGTGTGCCGGGTGGCGGGGAGGGTGACGTCCTGGTCGAGGCCCAGGCGCTGCTTCTCCTGGGGGGTCAGGCTCCAGGAGCGGATCTCGTCGCGTACCCGCGCTTGGCGGTACCGGCTCTCGTGGACGTTGGCCAGGACGCCGCCGGGCATCGTGACGTCGCGTTCCTCCATGAGGGGGGTGTCCATGGCGACGGCGTGCGGGAACCAGGAGTCGGACAATTGCCATGGTTCGCCGTCGACTCGGCGCAGTCGGCGGCGGACGACGGCGAATGTGCGGGGCGGCAGGCGCAGCCAGGCGGCGATGTCGTCGGGGGCGCGCTCGACGGTGACCTGCGGGGTGTCCTGGGAGGGGACGCGGCCCTGCTCCTCTATGGCCGCCTTCCAGTCGTCCACGCCGCGGTCGGCGTCGTCGCGCCGTTGGCCCCGCTCGAAGACGTGCATGGGGAACTCGACGGGCTGCACGTGGCGGACGTAGGCGGCCACGCCGGGGCGGCTGATGATGAGGCCCTCGGCCTTGAGCGCGCCGATGACCCGGCCGATGGCCTGCCGGCTGAGGCCGTAGTGCTCCGAGAGCTCGCGGGCGCTGGGCAGGTAGGCGGGAGCGTCGCCCTCGGGGCGGAACTCGCCGTCGAGGACGCGCCGACGCATCTCTGCGGTGACGCTCTCGACGGTCGGCGGAGGATTGCCGGTCCCTCGTGGTCGGTTGGTGGGCATAACCCAGACCGTACCAGCCTGTCATGGCAGGCATGCAAGCCCTGACGCCCGCACTTGGTGCAGTCGCTGACGTGATTTCAGCCCCGAGGCTCCGTCGTAGGCCCAGCACAATCGGCCTGCCATGGCAGGGATGTTGACGGTGTGCCAGTTCACCGTCTACGGTCATGCCTGCCACCACGGCCTGTCATGACAGGTATGACAGACATGGTGGGTCGGTCTGAGGTGTCCGTGCTGACCAGGGGAGATCTGCTTCCCCGGCGTGCGGCTGCCGCAGAACGAAGAAGGCCCCCGGGTGTGAGCCGGGGGCCAGCACGGACTGCCACCTACGACGACAGGAGTCCGCAATGACCATCATGACGCACGCCGTGATGCCCGTACGCCCCGAGGGGGCCGTGCACGACATCGCCGACGCCATCGCCACCGCCGTGCCGCTGATCGACAAGGTCACCAGCCTGGCCCAGGTCGGCGTGGCCTTCAGCCTCACCGTGGAGGACGGCTCCGTCACCGCCGACATCACGCTGGAGCGCGGCACCGCCGGCCTGATGGGGCCGCTGGCCTCCAGCCTCGGCGCGCCGGGCCTGTCCTACCCCGAGACGGGGCTCGTCCGGGCGGTCGGCGAGATGGGCGAGGGCCGTATCGCGGTGCGCATCACCGCCCCGGACGTGGAGACCTTCCCCTCCCCCCACCTGCCGGCCGCTGTCGCCCAGGCCTTCGCCGCCGGTTCGGGCCGGGGACGGGCGGCGTGAGCGCCCGTCAGAGCATGCCGCAGGGCGTCGTCTGCCGATACGAGCCGAGGCCCTGCCCCGACTGCGGCGGCGAGGGCGGCTCGACGCAGACCCACAGCGACGGCACGACCTTCCGCCAGTTCTGGGTCTCCTGCCGTTCCTGCAAGGGGTCGGGGGCGCGCTGATGCGCCGCCCCGGCGGCCCGCCGCCGCGCTCGCCCGACCCGCGTGAGGACCTCACGGAAGCCACCACCACTGAGCACCACCGTTAGGAGAAGCCCCGGATGACCTGCTCCGGAGCCGCCCGGACCGCCCCCCGCACGATGGGGGGCGGCCGGTGACCACTCACCCCATCACCCGCTGGGCCACCGCCAACCCCTGGCCCACCCTGGCCGCCGTCGTCCTGCTCCTGGTCCTCGTGGCCGCCGTCGTCTGGTGGCTTCGGCGCCTGTGGGACACGTACCTGGGCAGCAAGCCGCTGGCCGTGCGTTTCGGCATCCTGGCGGCCCTGGGCTGCTCCGGGGCCTCCATCGACACCTCCTGGCGCTACGCCCGCGATCACCTGCACATCGACGTCATCGCCACCCGCATCGCGGTGTTCGGCGGCGCGGAGATCCTGCTGGTCGCGATGGCCCTTTTCGCCCGCCACCAGCTCCTCGGCAGCGAGAAGGGGAAGAAGGCCGTGGGCGGCGGCGCCGGGATCGGCGTGTGGGTCCTCTCCAGCCTGCTGTGCGTGCCGGCCTTCTCGGAGTTCGGCGTCGGTGGCGGTGCCGTCCGGACCATCTTCGGCCCGATCGGCGCGGCCATCGCGATGCACAAGACGGTGCTGACCGAGCTGCAGGAGCGTGACCCGGAGGCCGAGCAGGTCGCCGAGCGCCTGGTGCGCACCCTGCGCGACAAGGTGCTGGCCCGGCTCGGGCTGGCCGACCTCGACCAGGACGCCCAGACCATCGCCCGCAACCGTGCCCTGGCCCACGCCACCGAGCTCGTCGAGCAGCTCGCCGGACTCCCCGCCATCAGCACGGAGGCCAGCGACCGCCGGGAGAAGCGCGAGGCACGGCGGCAGAAGAGGCGGCGCACCGCGCTGCTGGCCGAGCTGCGCACCGCGCTGCGCGAGGCCGGCGTGCGGCCGCCCGTCGCCAGCACCGACCCGATCGACGTGCTCCTGGCCGACCTCGCGGTTGCCCGGCACGCCGAGGCCCTGCTCGAGCTCAAGACGGTCTCGCCGTGGCAGCGCCAGGATCCGGCCGCCCATGAGCTTGCCCAGCAGGTCCGCCAGCAGTGGACCACGGCCGACCAGCGCATCCGCAGCACGCCGCTGTCGGCCGCCGAGCGCCTGGCCCAGCGCGGCCTGCCCCTGCCCGCCCCCGCCCCTGGAGGGAGGCTCTTCGCCGACGTGAAGACCATCACCGGCACCACCGACCCCGCCCCGTCCGACGCTCCGGCGCCCCAGCCGGAACCGGTGACCACCGCCGGGAACCGCGAGCACACCCCCGGTCCGGAACCGGTTCCCGCTCCCCCGGCCCCCGCCCCGGACCCGGCCGCCAGCGAGCCCTCGCAGGCCGCAGCCGAGGCTGCCGGGGAACCGGCACCCGCCGACCACAACAACGACCCGGAACCGGTTCCGGGCGCGGTTCCCGCAGCGGCGGCTCCCGCCCGGGAACCGCGTGCCGACACCGCCCCGGGCGCCGCTCCGGAGACCACCGGGGGCCCGGTTCCCGCCGACGGCGGCGACGCTCGGGAACCCGAGCCGCAGCCGGTTCCCGTCGGCGAGCCCGCCGAGGAGGAGACCGTCCGGGAACTGGTTCCCGTCGGTGCCGTCCCGGCCCTGGGAGCCCCCCGGCTGCGCGTCACCGCGACCCTGCCGGACCCGGCCCCCGGTACCCGCGAGCAGACGGTTCCCGCCCCGGGCGCCGAAGCGGTTCCCGCCCAGACGGGAACCGGGTCGGAACCGCCTTCCGCACCCTCCGGGGAACCGGTTCCCGGCACCACGCCGGACCCGGCGGTTCCCGCCGCCGACGCATCGGCGGGAACCGCCGCGGACGCCGCCGGCGCTGACGGCCCGTCTCCGGCGGGAACCGGTTCCGCCGGCCGCCGGGAACCGGTTCCCGGCGACGAGGCAACGCAGCCCGGAACCGGGCCCGGCGCGCCGTGGGAACCGTCTGCGGGAACCGCCGGAACCGGTGACGGGGACGACCCGGGAACCGGGCCGGGCGAGGCCCCGGAACCGGCCGACGAGGGGGAGTCCCCGGTGCCGGAGACCGAGACCGAGGCGCCGTCCGACACGGACCGGGAACCGGACGAGGACGACGCCGAGGCGTCGGTTCCCGATCGGTACCGGCACCTGGTTCCCGCGCTCGTCGAGCTGCTGGACAAGGCCAAGCGCAACAACGAGAAGGCGCCCACGGTCGCGGCCGTGGCCCGCGAGTTCCGCATCCGCAAGGTGGCGGCCGGCCCGCTGCTCCGGCACGCAAAGGCCCGCGCCGAGCAGGCCGAGGAGCGCGAGCTCGCCCGGACCTGACGGCCACGACCCGAAGGCCGCTTTCATCCGGCCATTCCGGCCACTGCGGCTCGAATTCGTCTCACAGCAACACACGGGGTGACGCGATGATCACTGTCCCCCACCTGCACCGCCTGCACCTTCCTGCTCCCCATGCACAAGGGCCGGGGGCCCCTCTGCTCGCCCCCGGCCCGCTCTTCACCCGATGGAGACTCGTCATGGCACAACGCACCGCGGCAGCACCCCCTACCGACGACGCCGACCTGATGGCGCCGCAGATCATCATCCGGCCCGCCGACGACCCCGCCCCCGACCCTTCGACCAGCGACGATGCCGCCACCGAGCCGACCACCACGGTCCGCGCCGTGCCCATCCTGGCCACTACGGCCTCGGCCGTCGTCGCCTCCGTCTCCCTCGCCTACGGAGCGGCCGGCATCGCCGGAGCCGTGGCGACCGGCGTCGCCGAGGGCGGAGTCGCCGCCTACGGCGCCCACCGGGCCACCCGTACCTCTGTCCGTGCGGGCCGCCGCCGGGCCGCCGGACGCACCCGGACCGGCGGCGGCCGCGCCGCGAACACCAGCGGCGGGCTGTGGGGGCTGACCGGCGGCCGTCTGGGCCGCTGGCGCACCGGGACCGGCGGCTACGGCGGCCACGGCGGTTACGGGGGCGGGCTTCGCGGTGCTGTCCGCGGCGCCGCCCGCCGCGCCGCCGGTGGTGGTGCGGCAACGACCGGCACCACCACCGGCACCACGGGCACTGCTGGGAGCGGGGCCGGGCGCCGGGGCCGGCGCGGCGCGGCCGCGGGCGCGGGCGGATCGGCCGCGACCGGCAGCACCGGCACGGCCGGGGCAGCGGCCGCCGGTCGGGCGGGCGCCAAGGGCACGGCGGGGCAGGGCGGGAACCGTCCGGGCGCGGCAACGGGTGGCCGTGGCGCCGCAGGAACCGGTGGTTCTGCGGGAGGCCGCGCCGGGGGAGCCGGTGGTGGGGTCCGGGGCCGGTGGCAGCGCGGGATGGCCGGTGCCCGGGCGGCGCTCGGACGGGCCGCCCGGCGCCAGCAGGCCGGTGGGGGCCAGGCAGGCCAGGGCGGCGGTACGGCGGGCACACCGGGCAAGGTCTCGCTCGTCAAGAAGCCCAAGGGCCAGGCCGGGGGCGCCCAGGGCGGCGGCCAGGCCGCCGGTGGGGGCACGGCCCGTCAGCGCAGCGCCCGCGCTCGGGCGCTGCTGTCCCGGCTGGTGCGCGCCCGGGCCCGCACCCGGCTGCGCCGCCGCCGGATCAACCGCCGCTTCGGCGCCTGGTGGAAGCGCACGGGCCCGTGGCGCGCCGCCGCCCGCCGGAACATCCCGCACGGCGCCCGCGTGGGCCTGGCCGGCGCCGCCTCCGGGCTCACCGGGGCCCTGCTGACGCCGCCCGGTGTCGCCATCGGCATGCTCGTCACGCTCAAGCGCCTCTTCTTCCCCCGGCGCGGCGCGGGGAACCCGGCCTACACGTGGGGGCCCGCCACCGCCCGCCGGATCTGGGCGCGCCTGTACGGCCGGGCCCAGGCCAAGCACGCCCGCAACCAGCGCATAGCGGCGATCACCGGCAAGGTCCCGGTCCCCGTCCGGGGCGCCGCCGCCACCGTTACCGCCCCCGCCACCACGACCGGCGGCGGGGCCATCACCCCCGGAGGGATCAGCGCCATGTCCGTACTCACCCGCACCTGCGAGGACCTGCGCGACAGCTACACCCGGTACATGCCGCCGTCGATGATGGCCGTCGCCGCGGAGTACGCCGGGCTGCCGGAGGGCATCCGCCAGTGCGGCCAGGCCGTCAAGGCCCTGGCGATCAACACCGACACCAAGTACCCGGTGCTCAAGCCCTTGGTGCAGGCCCTGGTCGGCGTCTACACGAAGGTCATGCAGGCCGCCGACTACGCCGAGCAGATCAACCCCCAATTCCGCACCGTGCACGCCGACGACCTCGCCCGCCACGAGTCCCCCCGCAACGGCCAGCCCGGCGAGCGGATGTGGAACATCGGCGTCGTCCCCGGCAGTGGCGGCACCGCCTTCCAGCCCTCCCACTTCGTGATGCAGTCCCAGTCGGTGGCCATCGTCTACGCCACCTACACCCCCGACGACATGATCAGCGTCGGCCGCGAGTACGCCGGCCTGCCGGTCGCGCTGGAGGCGGTCTCCGCGACGGTCGAGGTGCTGCACACCCGCACCCGCGACTCCTACCCGGTGGACGACTCCGTCACCGACATGATCGCCACCCTCGCGCGCATGCTCGCCTCCGCCGCCAGCGAGGCCATGGACGTCTTCAAGCTCTTCCGCACCCTGCATGCCAAGGACCTGAGCAGGCACGAGAACCCCAGGAAGGGTCCCGCGAGCGAAGCCATGTGGAACGTCTGACCAGCCAAAACGCAAGGGGAGGGAACTGATCATGTCTGTTACATGGGACTGGGGCCCGCGTCTGGGCCCGGGCGAGACCACGCTGGTCGCGAGCGCCATCACCGCCGCCGGCCTGTGCGTCGACGCCGACGTCGCCGCGCTCCCGCCGAACAGCCCGCTGGAGCTCGCGCTCGCCGCCGCCGTCGGAGGCGGCATCCTCGACGTCCGCAAGAACGTGACCAACTCGGCCCTGGCCGTCCGGGCCGCCTCCTGGCTGGCCGGCGGAACCTGGTGCTCCTGGGCCCTCGTCGGCCCCCTCACCGGCGGCAGCATCGCCTTCGGCGCCTCGCTCGCGGCGTTCCTCGGCCTGGTCAACCGGGCGATGACCCGCACCGAGGGCGGCCGCAAGGAACGACGCGCCCACCTGCTGATGCAGCGCCGCATCCACGAGAAGACCCTCGAATGGGAGGAGCGCCTCGAGCGCATCACCGGCATCAAGGGCGTGCACTGCCCCGACCTGGAGGAGTGGCCCAGGGACGCCGGATACACCCTGCCGGTGGAGCTCCCCGGCGGCGCGATCGTCCAGCATGTCGCCCAGCACAAGGACGCCCTCGCCAGCGACCTGCGGCTGCCGCCCGGCTGCGGCGTCGAGGTCATCCAGGGCGCGCACCGGGGCCAGGCCCTCATCCGCGTCACGACCCGCGACATCATGGCCGACCTCATCCCCTACCCGGACGACTACAGCGAACTGACGATCACGGAGGAATTCCCGATCGGCCTGTTCTCCGACGGCACCGACGTGCCCGCCTCGCTGCTGGGCGACTGCGGTGTGCTCATCGGCGAGACGGACTCGGGGAAAACCAACCAGCTGCACGGGGTCAACGCCTCGCTGTCGCGGATGCCCGACGTGCTGATCTGGCACGTCGACATCACCGGCGCCGGTATTTCCCTGCCCTGGATCACCCCGTGGGCGACCGAGGGCACTGCGGCGGCTTCGGTCGTGGACTGGACGGCGAATACCGCGGATGAGGCCCGGATCATGCTGCGCATGGCCAACCAGATCATCGCCTCCCGCAAAACGCGGTATCAGCGGCTCATGCGCTCGAAGAACATGGACACACTGCCGGTTTCGGCGGACGTCCCGGCCATTGTCATCGTCACCGACGAAACCGCCCAGCTTCCCCAGGACATCAAGGATCTGCTGGACGGCGTCATCAATGTCGGGCGCGCGGTGCGCGTACGGGCTTTGATCTGCGGCCTGCGCGCCACACAGGACACCATCTCGGCCGCGATGAAGAAGCAGGCCAAGCTGCGCATCGGTATGACGGTCACCGACCCCGAGGAACTCAGCTACCTCTTCCCCGGGTTCGCGATGCTCGACCCGAATGACGCCCCCTACCCGGGATCGGGATTCCACATGTGGGGCAAGAAACACCCCATCCGGCCCTTCAAGGGTTTCCGCCTTGACCCGGCCAGCATCGCGGAAATCTGCAACGCGGTCGCCGACCGGCGCCCCGTCCTCGACAAGATTTCCGCCTCCGTCCCGGCCGGCGCCTATTACGGAGCACGGTGGGCGCGCACCCTGCCCGGCCTTTACCCCGAGGAACTCCAGGAAGGCCTTCTCACCGAGGACGCCGCCGCCCTGCTGCAGCCGGGCACCATGTCGGCCACCGCGATCGTGGAGTCCGACGCGTGGGCCGACATGGACGACTCCGACACCTCCGCCACCATCACCACCACCAAGACCATCGCCTCGGCGGGAGGCTCGGCGGCCGACGCGTTCGCCGCCGCCGACGCCGCCCTGGCCGCAGCCAAGCCCACCCCCGCCCCGGCACCCGCCGTGGCCACTCCGGCGGCCGCGACCCCGGTGCCGGTGACGGCCGTCGAGCCGGGCCGTCCGCGGCTGTACGTCATCGACGGCGGCGCCACCCGCCCGCCGGCCGACGCGGACAACGGCGGCGACTACGTCCTCCAGCCCCCCGCCCCCGCCGCCACGGCCGGGGACGAGGACGGGTTCGAGACGGTGATCCGGCAGACCGGCGAGCCCCTCAAGGCACCCATCGTGCCCGGCACCCCGCAGGCGCCGGCCCCCCTGCCCCGGGCCCCGAAAGACCGCGCGCTGGAGTTGCTGCGGGACGCCGGGCGGGCAGGGCTGGAGCCGAAGAAGCTCCACGAGCGCCTGAGCGGAGAGGGGTACGAGGTGGCCGTCCGCACCGTGCGGGACTGGTGCAAGAGCTGGGCCGACAGGGGCGAAGCGGAACGCGACGGCTCCGGCCAGTACACCAAGTACCGCGTGCCGGTCGAGCCGAAGCCGTAAGTCACCTGCTGTAGCGGCGGGGCGGGGCGAGGCGGCCCCGCCCCTCGCCATCCCCCCGCCGCCCCTCCACCCGTGGGGGCGCGACCGGGGGGTTTCTCAGCGGCGGGGCGGGGCCGCCCCGCCCCGCCGCTACACACCGTCAACACCCAGGGAGGGGAACACATGCCGAGCGAGACCCCCGACGAGGCCATCCAACGCCTCGAAGCGGAACGCCACATGTACAGCGAGACGTTCAAGAACACCGCCGCCGACGACGCCATCACCCGGGCGCAGCTCCAGCAGGAGATGAACGCTCGCACCCACCAGATCCAGGAGATCCGGGCCGACATGGCCGCCGGCGGCGACTGCCTCCAGCGCCTGGTCCTCCTCGCCCTCGGCGCGGGCGCCGGCACCGCCGCCTGGTGGTGGTGGACGCCGCTGCCGTGGTGGGGCCGCATCGGCCTCGCCGTCCTCGCCCTCGCCCTGCTGTGGATCGGCGCCTCATGACCACCTCCACCCACCCCATGGCGATCAACCGGGAGACCGCTGGCCGGTCCCTCCCGCACGACCAGGAGACAGACGCGATCATGACCACCCCCGTGATCACCCAGCCGACCGCCACAGCCGCAACCACGGACCTCGCCCAGGCGGTGGGCACCGCCGTGCTGGACCTCCTCCGCCACACCCGCACCCACCCCCCGGCCCACAGCCAGGACGTGTACGCCGCGCTGGGCGAGCTGGTGGGCGCCGCCCAGCACCAGGCCGCCGCCTACGAAGAGACCGCGGCCGCCGTCGCCCGCATGCACCACGAGAACCGGCTCCGCCCCTACACCGGCTCGGACACCGACACCGAGACCCACGTCCGCAAAACCGTCGACGCGCTTTATGCCGCCGCTCACCACGCCCGGCAACTCGACAATGCCCTCGGCCGCGCGCAAGCGGGCCTCTTCTACTTCACCGACGGAGACGGCAATGCCTGACCCGGTCACCGGCGCCGGATTCGACGCCCCACCGCCGGAAGACGCCTACAAAGACGCCCCCGCCATCACCGACGAAGCCGCAGCCCTTATGGGACTCATCTCGGACGGAACGCGGCACCAGGGCGACGCGGGCGCCTACCGGGACTTTCTGCTGCGCCGGGCTGCACTTGCCGACCGGATTCATCTCGACGAGCTGCACAGCGACGACGCACATTCCGACGCGGTGCGCGCCTCGCAGGAACTCATGCGCTACGACCGGCTCCACCCCCAGTACGTACGCGGTCCGATCGGCCCGGGCTCCATCGAATGGGACCCGAGCGCCCGCCCCTACGTCCGGCAGGAATACGCCCACCGCGACGGGCAAAGCCCCGTCGCCTAACTGTGCTGTCGCAGGAGGTTGGTGCCACGGCCGCGATCACTGACGGCCGGTACCAGCCCTCGTGAGGCGCGTACCGAAACTCGCTCAAACCAACCCGACTGACCAAACCAAAGAGGTGCCATGACCGAGACCGAGATCTTCGAGACCATCCGCTACACCGCCGACGTCGTCGTCACCACGACCGACGGATACGTCTTGCTTATCGAACGCGGCTGGGATCCGTTCAAGGGCCAGTGGGCACTGCCCGGCGGTCACGTCGACCCAGGCGAGACGAGCCGCGCCGCCGCTGCCCGTGAACTCGCCGAAGAGGCCGGTATCCACGCAGCACCGGAAGAGCTGGACCAGATCGGCACGTTCGACCAGCCCGACCGCGACCCGCGCGGCAGGTACGTCACCGTCGCCTACCACCTGACCGTCATCCCCGGAACGATCGTCGAGGCCGGCGACGATGCGACCAACGCCCAGTGGTGGCCCCTGAGCGACCTGCCGCCGCTCGCGTTCGACCACGCCGACATCCTCAGCAAGACCGTGGGATCAACCTCCTGAGACACCACGCCTAACCGTGAAATGGCCCCCGCCGGTCCGACGCATCACTCAGATGAGGAGAAGACCTCGTTGACGAACCGCACCCCTGAGGAAATGTCCCACGCCATGCTCATCGCGGTGCTCATGCACCACGGCGGCTCGATAACTCTTCCCGCAAGCGCGATCGACGCCGATGCGACCGGCACCTCCGACGGCGTCTTCCACGCCATCGAACTCCAGCGGCTCGACGACGGCGGCACCATCCGGCTCTCGGTCGTCCCCCGGCCCTCCGGCCAGGACAGCGGCATCGAGTGGCGACCGCCACACTCGTAACGGTCCTCCGGAACACAACGCTTCGCGCATCAGCGCCAGGATCGAGACGAGTGCACGACGGGGCGGCCGGCGCCCAGCCAGAGCCACCGGCCGCCCCAGGTTCCCTGAACCACCATCACGCAGTCCGGGAGGACCCCAGCATGCACGACACCGAGACCGCCGTCACCGCGGCCGTCTTCGCCGCCGTCTTTATCGCCCTCTACATAGGCCACCTACTCGGCGACCACGTCGCCCAGACATCCGCACAAGCCGCAGCGAAGGGCGGCCCCGGCTGGCCGGCACGGCTCGCCTGCGCCCGCCACGTCACCACCCTCACCCTCACCAAGGCCCTCGTCCTCGCCCCAGTCGTCGTGGTGCTTCACCTTCCGGTCACAGCCCTCGGCCTCGTCGTCGGCGGCACCCTGGACCTGCTCTCGCACTACTGGGCGGACAGAAGGTTCACCCTCCTCCGCTTGATCGAGGCGATCGGCAAGAGCAGCTACGTCACCCACTGCACCGTCGTCCGCAAGCCCGGCGACGCCGAAGCCGCCACGGGACCCGGCACCGGCGCCTTCGAGATCGACCAGGTCTGGCACGTACTGTGGCTCGGGATCGCCGCCCTGATCATCGCCGCTCTCTGACGGCGACTCTCTCTTGAAGCCCCCGACGGGCCGCTGTCGGGGGCTTTCGCTCGTTACGGCTGGGGGGCGTCGAGACGGGCGATGAGACCGAGCAGGGTGCCGTCAGGGAGGTCGGCGAGGCCGGCGGCCGCGAGGGCGGCGTGCGCCTCGTGAGCGGAGGCGGACAGCGCACTCGCGGCCTGGCGGGGGTCGGGCTCGGAGAGCGCGGCCTCGGTGGTGGCGAGGTGGCGGCGGACTGCCTGGAGCGCGGTGCGGATGAGCGGATCGGACATGTCGATCGGCGGTTGCATGAAGGTCTCCTTGTCGGTGTGGGTCAGCTGCGGCGGCTCTCGGCGGCCCAACGGTGGGTGGCGATATCCATGGGCGGTCCCTTGGCCAGACCTTGCGGAGTCAGTAGTCCTCGGCCTCGTCGGCGAGGAGACCGAGGCCCGCACGCACGGTTGCCGCGTGGAAGACCCGTCGCCGGTCGGCGATGGTGATGATGCCCGTGGCGTCGTCGAGGTGGTGCTGCACGGTGGCAACGGCGGTCCGCCGTGCGTGCTCGAAGGCCTCGTCGGAGTCCAGGAGCCGGGCGCGTTCTTCGCCCCCGCAGTCGGCCGGGGCCGGGCACTCCTGCAGCAGCTGAAGAGCGTGCTCGCGCAGCAGCTCGGCGAGTACGGTCAGCGGCGCCGAAGCGACCGCCGGGCCGTCCTGCTGCGCGTCGCTGGCCCACCGGTGGATCGCCGCGGCGAGCACCACCGCCGTCTGCAAGCGCAGCGACTCCTCGCCGGCGTCCTGGTGGCCGTTCTCCGCGTGCCAGAGCAGCAGTCGGTCGGCCGCGCTGACGGCGTACTCCCATGTCGTCCTCGGCGGCCGGAGCGCCCCTGTCATCCCGTCACTCATGACGCAACTGTCCCCCGCACCCCACCCGCTGGGGAGACCAGATCGCCGTGACGCCGAGCACGCTCGGCGGCCGCCGTTTAGGCGACGCGCGCTGACACACCTCGTGTCGCTGACCACCGACATCTCGTGTCGTCAGCCACCGACGCTCTGACGTCGTCCGACACCGCCCCCAAGCTCAATCCCCAGGAGAAACAGAGCCATCGGTGTCCGTTGCAGTTCGGCCTTGCGGACGTCCCCGGTGACTACCTGGATGCCGAACGATTCGCCAGCGGGCAGTCGGGGCGGTGTTTGATTTTTGATCTTGCGGATTGCTGCCGCTGAGACGGCAGGCGAGGGGCTGCGCCTTCGAGTTTCCGGCGGTCCCTCTCGGCTTGTTCCTTCATCTGGTCGTCGGTGCGCGTGCTGTGCCAGATCGTCCCCTCCCACTTCACGTACTGGGGTTCGCGGTCGCGCAGGAGGACGGGCTTGAGGTGGCCGTGGAAGAGGAGCGTGCGGCCTTGGTTCCGGCGGCTTCGGCTGAACCACATCGCGCTTTTCTCGTGTCGGGCGAGCCGGTTCGCGGAGATGACGGGAAGCGTGCCGCGGGTCCTGCCGGGGGTGTAGGTCGTCAGGGGCCGGCTGGGCGGTCGCCAGGAGTCGGCGAGGGCCCAGTGGGCGACGGCGTCGCCGCCGCGGTCGGGTTCGTTGTAGGGGTAGGTGACGCGCCGGGCGGCCTCGGCGAGGAACCGGGCTTGCTCGGCGTCGGTGCCGGCGGCTAGCCGTCGCCAGTAGGGCGAGGCGATCAGTGGGGCCAGGGCGACGGCTTCGGGATAGACCACGGCGAACAGCCGGGAGGTGCTGTAGCCGACGTAGTCCTGCTTCTTCCGGTCGAACGGGATGAGGTGGTGGACGCGGCTGTCCCAGGTGTTCCAGACGCCGCGCACGTCGGTGAGCCCGCGTCCCTCGCCGTACCAAATGTGCGCGCAGATCATCAGGGCGGTCAGCACCGCGTCGTAGGTGGCGGCCCAGCCGTAGCGCCGCAGAAGGAGCAGATGGCGCCGCTGGGCGTCGATGATCTCCGGGAACCGGGTGAGATCGACGGCGGGATGGTCGACGTCGGGCGGGCCGATCCAGGTGCCGTGCCGCAGGCAGACGTAGGTGTGGTGGGGCAGGAGCCGGACCACCTTGCCGCCAGGGTGGCGGGCGTCGCAGAGGTGGCAGCCGGTCTGCGGCTGGTGGCGGAACATCTCCCAGTTCGGCGGCGGGTCGCGCAGTTCCGGCATCGCCCCGGCCAGAGCGTGGACGCTGCGGCCGGTCAGCGCGGCGAGCCGTTCGGGGACGACGACGCGGCGGGAGGCGCCGGGATAGGCGGGTTGGGTGACCTGCCACCACAGGTGGTGGCTGTCCAGGCCGTGGAGGGTGGCCAGGCGGCTGATGTAGGACGGGGGGACCTCGTGCCGGGCGGGCGGAACGGGGTCGGGCAGCGTGCGTGGGAGCATCAGGCCGCGCGCCTCCGCCGCCGGTTCGTCTTTGCCGGAGCGGTGAGCTGCTGCGACTGCTCGGCCGCGAAGTCGATCGGGACGAGCTCCAGCAGTTCTTCGGTGATGGCCTCGCTGCCGTCCTCGATGGCCAGCACGGCGGCCCCGCGCAGGAGCTGGGACAGGCTGCCGATCATGCCGCCGGTGCGGTGGAAGAGGTAGTCGCTCATCGCGGTGAGCGTGCCGGGCGCGTGCTCGTGGAGGCGGAGCATGGACTCCAGCGTGCCGACCAGGCCCCGCCACGCGTCCTTGTCGGTGGTGGTGGCGTAGGAGAACGGGGCGGCGGGGATGACGACGAACCGCCCGGCGATCTGCCGGCCGCGGGTGCCGGCGAACAGGCCCTGGCTCTCGATGTCGATGCCCGCGTAGGCGAACGTCGCGGGCAGGCGCTCGGCGAAGTATTTCAGCTGGTCGGAGGCTTCCGCCCCGGCCCGGGAACCGAGGTTGAGGTTGTGCAGCTCATCGACCAGCACCAGGTCCACGTGGACGTGGGCGGCGGTGGCGCAGACGGCGTCCACGATGTCGGTGAGGGTGGCCCGGGTCTGGAAGGCCAGCCCGAAGAAGCGGGCGAACTCCATCGCGAGCATCTTCGGCGTGGCGGCCGGCGGGACGGTGACATAGACGACCGGCAGCCGTGTGCGGTCGCGCGGGTGGCGCTTGCGCATGGCCAGCTCGTGCGCGCGGCCCAGCTGCGTGAGCGCGGTGGTCTTGCCGGTGCCGGAGGCGCCGGAGAGGATCACGCCGCGGCGGGCGGAGACCTGGTGGCGGTTGAGCTGGATCAGCAGCCGGGCGGTGGAGATCACCTTCCGGATCGTCGGGGTGTTCACCAGCGGCAGGTCCGCGTGATACTCCCGCCGCCGCTCGTCTTCCCTCGCCCGTTCCCGACCCGTCAGGGCGGCCCGCTCGGCGGCGGTCAGCAGCCGGGGCGGGATGCTCTCGTGCTCGACGTAACCGCGCCAGCCCTCCTTTGTGGTCAGCGGGGAATCGGGCGGGGCCTGCTCGTCCGTGTCCGTGTGCGTCCCGGACAGGGAGGTCGTGCTCATAGCCACCTTTCAGCTTCGGCGTGGGCGTCGAAGACCCCGAAGGGCACCACCTCCGCAGACGGTGACGCCGCCGCGGAGTCCGGCTCGGGGTCGGGTCGGTTCTCGGTCTCGGGCGGCGCGGCGGGTGCCGGGAGCGCGGCGGCGGCCCGGGTGCGGCCGATCACGCGGGCGGAGCGGACATCCGGTCCGTGCTCCGCCCTTGTCAGCAGCGCGTCCAGGACGCGGGCGACCGCTGCCTCGTTGGCGTCGTCCAGACCGGCAGCGGCGGCCAGGCGCCGGGCGTGGTCCCAGGTGAAGTCCGCGAACGGCGCGTTCACCAGGGGCAGGTGCACCCACGGGGCGGTGATCCAGCCGCCCGGAGTGCGGACGAAGACGCGGGAGAGATCGTAGGGGTCGTAGTGCACCTCCCACAGGCCCCTCTTGGCCGCATGCCCGGAGTGCTGCCGCCGCCACGGCCCCAGCTCGGCCGCGTCGTAGGTGCGGTGGCCGATGCGGATGCCGTAGTCGTTGATGGCCCGCCAGGCCACCGGCAGCAGCTCCAGGTAGTCCTCCCCGCGCAGCACCAGCGGCAGGTAGCCGGCCGCCGCGACCAGGGAGGCGTACTTGTCGTTCGGCGACATCGCCTTCCCCGGCCTGAACGGGTCGCGAAGAGCGTCATGGGGCCTGGTCTGCCACCCGGCCAGAAGCCATTCGTCCAGCAGTTCCTGGAGTTCGGGGATCGTCCAGACCGCGGCCTGTTCGACACGCTCGCCGCGGCGGGTGACGTCCCGGCCGGTGTAGCCGGCCAGGTGCTGGCAGAACAGCGTGTTGATCGCGGAGAACGTGGCCTCCACGATCGCCTTGTCCGTAGGCGTGCGCGGACGCGCCCGCTGGACGGAGATGCCCAGCCGTTCGCAGGCCCGCAGGAAGGTGTCGGAGATGAACACCTTCCCGCCGTCGATGACCACGGTGTCCGGAACGATCACCGGCTTCGCGGCGGCCTGCTCCATCCGCGCGTCGATGTCGAGCAACTGCCCATGCGGCATCCGTGACGCCGCCATCCGCAGTGACGCGGACCAGCCCGGCCGCATCGGCTCCGGGACGAGCATGCGCGCCAGCAGCAGCGCGGCGTCCACCGCCTTGGTGCCCATCGGCCGCAGCACCGCCGCGCAGATCGTGCGGGAGGCGACATCGACCGCGATCGTCAGATCCGCGCGAGCGGTCACCCCCGAGTCCAGGACCACCATCACGTCCAGCGGGGTGGAGTCGATCTGCACCTGCTCGCCCGGGCGGTCGGCGAACGTCGGGGTGAACGGTCCCGTCGGCCGGTTCGCCGTCTGCCGCCGCGTGACCGCCGACCCGAAGGTGTGCCGCCCCGTGGAGAGCGCATCGATCAGCTTGTAGAGCGTCCGCGTACTCGGCAGCGGAACCACCCCCTGGCCGTGCGTGGCCTCCACGGTTTTGATCACGCGGCGGATCAGCCGCGACCGCGTCCCGGTCGACACGTGCGTCTCGCCGTCGAGCACCTCGCGGATCGCGGCCACCAGCCGGGCGTCCGCCCGTCCCGTGGCCTCCCACTGCCGGGTCGTGCGCTGATCGACCAGCCCCCAGACCCCCTGCTTCAGGTAGCGCGACCGCTTGCCCTCCACCGTGCGCAGGCTCACCCCCAGCTCGGCCGCCTTCGCCTTCATCCGCTCGGTCAGCGACCGCGTCGCCGGGTCGTACTCGTCCCGCGCAGGTGTGCCCGGCTCGGCGCCGGGCGGCAGCCCGGTCTCCACCTCCGCCACGTGCCGTTCCCACTCCACCGCCGCCGCCCGGACCGGCTCCGGCAGCGTCTCCAGCAGCCCGAACGGCTCCACCTGCGGCAGCGGCTCGGCCCCGGTAACAGCGAAGTCCGGCGCCGCCATCAAGTAGGAAGCCAGCACCACCGATTCCGCCCCGTCGGCCGACCGCAGCCGCACCGCCGTCCCGGCCAGCGCCACCACCTGGTGCTCGCCGCCGTCGAAGGTGATCCAGTCGCCCGGCCGCAGCACCGAGCCCCCGCCCGCGGTCACCAGCCCACCCCCGGCGACACCAGCGAGGCGCTGTGCAGCGGCACCGAGATGTCCACCACCAGTTCATGCGACCACAGCAGATGGAACAGCACCGGCAGCACCGCCAGCGGCTCACCCGCCGCCGCGGCCCCGTCCATCAGCGGCAGCGGCTCGGCGAACACCTCCAGCAGCCGCGCGGCTACCGGCTCCACCCGGTGCCGGGGGTGCCGGTAGCCCGCCAGCCACCTGACGTTGCGGACCACCACCGGGTCCGGGGCGCCCAGCAGCCGGAACTCCCACCCCACCTCGGCGCAGGCCGTCTCCGTCGCCTCGAACTTCGCACGGTCCCGGGGGCCGCGGCGGTCGGCCGGACGGCAGTCGATGACCACGGCCGTCCCGTCGTCCCGGCGGGCGAAGTAGTCCGGCGCGTGCGAGACCGGCCGGCCGTTCGCCGCCGACCAGAACAGCCAGAACGGCTGCGAGGAGATCCCCACCACCGCCGGATCGAAGTCCAGCAGCATCACCTGGTCCCGCTCCAGCCAGGACTCGTACCCGACGTGCCCGCCCGTCGTCGCCGACCACCACAGACCCGGCAGGTTCCGCTGCCGGCGGTACGACGCGAAGACGCGTACGGGGAGGGCGTGCTCGAACGGCACCGCCCACGCATCCGCCAACGGCCGCCGCAACTCCGAGCCGTCCGGGGCGACGTACGCGACCTCGAACCCGGTCGCCGGTGGCCCGGCCGAACCGCCGGGCAGAACCTCTAACGCACGGACCACGACCAGCTAACCCCACCCATCGCCGCAAGGTAACTCTTCAACCCGCAAGATCCCCCGCAAAGTGAAGCTTCAATCCGCAGTCTTCACCGTCACAGGACAAGGCCACCCGAACCCCAACCACACACAACCCGCCCCCACAAGAAAGTCGTACCCAGGTATCACCCACCCCTTGGCCCCGCCGTATGACGACTCCACCCCCGCCCACCCCCTAGATTCGCCGCACCGGCGAGCACCGCAGAAGGGGGCCGAAAACCATGGCCGTACAAGACCCCGTACAAGATCCCGCGCAAGAGCCCGTGCAGGAGCAAGGACTGAAGCGGCGAGCCCTCCTCGCCGCGGGAGCGCTCACGCTGACGGCACTCCTGAGCGCCCTCGCCCCCGCCCCCCGAGCGCACGCGCAAGCGCAAGCACTGCCCGCCCCCACCGGCCCGTACGCCGTCGGCACGACCACCCGGCATCTCGTGGACACCGGCCGCGAGGACCCGTGGAAGCGGGGCGACCGGGAGGTGATGGTCAGTCTGTTCTATCCGGCGGATGAAAGCGGTGACGCCCCGCAGATGGACAGCCTCTCCGCCGCACACTTCGGCTCCGCCCGCGGCGCCGCCGTCTTCAACTACGGAGTCAAAGCGGGCGCCGCCGACTGGGCCGCCACGCGTACGCACGCGCGCGTGGACGCGCCCGTGGCGCGCGGGAGCCGGGGGCTGCCGGTGGTGCTGTACTCGTCCGGCCTGGGCGACCCCCGCACCTGGAACACCGGGCTCGTGGAGGAGCTGGCCTCGCGCGGCTATGTGGTCGTCACCGTCGACCACACCTACGACGCGTCCGAAGTGCGCCTGCCCGGCGGCCGGCTGGCCGAGTCCGTGCTGCCCGCCCTCGCCGGCGCGCCGGTGGAGAAGGTCGACGAGACACTGCGGACGGCGATGGGGGCCCGGGTGGGCGACGCCCGGTTCGTCCTGGACACGCTGGACGACGCGAAGTGGCGGGCGGGCCTGCCGCGCGGTCTGGGGCGCTCGATGGACATGGGGCGCGTGGGGATGGCCGGGCAGTCCGCGGGCGGGTTCACCGCGGCCCAGACGACGCACGACGACCGCCGGGTGAAGGCGGGCGTCAACATGGACGGGCAGATGGACTTCCCGCTGCCGGACGCCTCCGGCCGGACCCTGAGCAGCGTCGCGCGCGAGGGCGTCGGCCGGCCGTTCCTCCTGCTGGGCTCGGACGGCGCGGGGGCGGCCGACAACCGGGCGTCGTGGACGTCGTTCCGGCAGCACGCGCGCGGCTGGCGGGCGGAGTGGAAGATGGCGGGAGCGGAGCACGGCTCGTACACCGACGCGCCTTCCCTGCTGCCCGCGCTGGCCGGGCGGGGCGCGCTGACGGCGGAGCAGCTGGGGAAGGACATCGGGTCCGTGCGGCCGGAGCGGGCGGTGGCTGCGGAGCGCGCGTACGTGGTGTCGTTCTTCGACCGCTTCCTCAAGGGCCACGACGACCATCTCCTGGACGGCCCGTCGGCCCGCTTCCCGGAGATGGTCCGCGAGCACTGACCTACTCCACGAACAGCCCCCGCGCCGCCGCCTTCGCGTCGAACTCCTCCAGCCGCGCCTGCGCGTCCGGCAGCGCGTCGCACATGGACTCCAGGAGCACCCGCCCCAGGAGCATCGGCGCGCAGGCGGTGTCGAAGGCGAGGCCGGTGCCGACGGCGGCGGGCAGGAGGAGGTCGCTGTGGCGGGCGACGGGGGCGAAGGTGGAGTCCGCGACGGTGACGACCGTCAGCCCCTCGCCACGCGCGTACTCCAGCGCCTCGACGACCTCGCGCGGGTGCCGGGGCAGCGCGAAGCACAGCAGGGTGCTCGCCCCGGCGCGTACGGCCGCGTCGATGCGGTCGGCGAGCAGCGTGCCGCCCTCGTCCAGGAGCCGCACGTCGGGGTGGACCTTGCGCGCGAAGTAGGCGAACCCGGCGGCCTGCGCGGTGGCGGCGCGCAGCCCGAGCACGGGCAGCGGCCGGGAGCGGGCGAGCAGCCGCCCGGCGCGGGTGACGGGTCCGGGGTCGGCGAGCAGCGAGGAGAGGTGGCGGAGGTTGTCGATCTCCGCCTGGACGGCCTGCTGGTATTCGTTGTACGAGCTGTCGCCGTCCGTCGCGGCGGCGGGGACGACGTCGCGCAGGTGCCGCCGGAGCGCGGGGTAGCCGTCGAAGCCGAGGGCGACCGCGAAGCGGGTCACGGAGGGCTGGCTGACCCCGGCGAGCTCGGCGAGCTCGACGCTGGAGAGGAAGGGCGCGTCGGCGGAGCGCCGCACCATGCAGTGGGCGATGCGCCGCTGGGTGGGGGTCAGCCGGTGGCCCTCGAAGAGCTTCTGCAGCCGGGCGGTGGCTTCGGGTTCGCCTCCGTTGTCGCTCATCGGGCCCTCCATCGGTCGTCGGCGGTGCGCGGTCCCGGACCACCTCGGCCATTCACCGATCCCGGGCTCTGCATGGAATTATGCAGGGCCCGGGGCGGGCGCGTGGCTCACACGGGCGGAAGCAGCTTCTTCTGCGGCTTGCCCATCGCGTTGCGCGGCAGCGCTTCCAGGAAGCGGACGCGGCGCGGCCGCTTGTGGCCGGACAGGTGTCCGGCCACGAAGTCGATCAGCGCCTGCTCGCTCACACCGTCGGCCACGACATACGCGACGATCTCCTGGCCGAGGTCCTCGTGGGGGACGCCCACGACAGCGGCCTCGCTCACGGCCGGGTGGTCGAGCAGCGCGTTCTCGACCTCGCCCGCGCCGATGCGGTAGCCACCGGACTTGATGAGGTCGGTGGAGGCGCGGCCCACGATGCGGTGCATGCCGTCGGGCTCGACGGTGGCGATGTCACCCGTACGGAACCAGCCGTCCTCCGTGTGCGCCGCCGCGGTCGCCTCCGGGCGGCCGAGGTAGCCGGCGAAGAGGGTCGGCCCGCACAGCTCCAGCTCGCCGATGCCGTTCTCGGTCCGCGCGAGGCGCGTCCGCACGCCCGGCAGCGGCAGGCCCACCGAGCCGGGGCGGCGCTCGCCGTCGGCGCGGGTGGAGAGGGTGATCAGGGTCTCCGTCATGCCGTAGCGCTCGACGGGCCGCTGCCCGGTGAGCTGTTCCAGGTCGCGGAAGACGGGCGCGGGCAGCGCGGCGCTGCCCGAGACCAGCAGCCGCGCCTTGCCCAGCGCCCGGGCGGCGGCCGGGTCGCGTACGACGCGGGACCACACGGTCGGCACGCCGAAGTAGAGACTGCCGCCCGCCGCCGCGTACGCCTCCGGAGTGGGGCGGCCGGTGTGCACCAGGCGGCTGCCGGTGCGCAGCGCGCCCAGCACGCCGAGAACGAGCCCGTGCACGTGGAACAGCGGCAGGCCGTGCACGAGGGTGTCCTCGGCGGTCCACTGCCAGGCGTCGGCCAGCCCGTCCAGGCCCGCGGCGACGGCGCTGCGCGGGATCTCGACGCCCTTGGGCGAGCCCGTGGTGCCGGAGGTGTAGAGGATCAGGGCGGTGGCGGCGGGGTCCGCCTCGGGGCCGGTCCAGTCGGCCCGGTCCCGTATGCCGACCGGGACGTCCGCGCCGGTGCCCAGGACCAGCGCGGCACCGGAGTCCCGCAGGATGTGGTCGCGTTCGGCGGGCCCCGCGTCCGGGGGCAGCGGCACCACGGGCACCCCGGCGAGCAGCCCGCCCACGACGGCCGCCACGGTCTCCAGCGTGGCCTCCGCCCGCACGGCCACGCAGGGCGCGCCGGCGACGCGGGCGGCCACCGCCCGGGCGGCGCCCAGCAGTTCCTCCCGCGAGCAGGGGCGGCCGGCGACGGTGAGGGCATCGGCGGAATCGGTCCCGGCGGTGAGGGACGCAAGCAGGGGTACGGTCGGTCCGTGCACGTACTGCTCCTTCCACGGGGGCGGCGGCCCGGGGGCCGGGGACATCCCCCACTGCGGATACGGGTGCTAGCCCCAGCGACGGTGGGGCGGCTCCGACCGTATCGTCACAGGCATGACGGCCCATGACCCCGACTTCAAGCCCGAGCTGCGCAAGGAGCTCGAAGCGACGCTCCAGACCCGCAGGGAACTGGGTCCGGACTACGAGCCGGAGCTGATCGACGGCTTCCTGGAGAAGGTCGACCACAAGCTCGACGAGGCGATCGACCGGCGGGTGCGCAGGCACCTCGCCGAGGCGCAGATGAGCGTCGCCCGCGGGGCCCGCCCCGGCGCGGCCGGCCCGGGCGACGGCAGGTTCGGCGAGCGCTTCGGCTTCGCCGCGATCTCCCTGGTGCTGGCGATCCCGCTCACGGCCATCGCCGTGGCGAACACGCATCTGGCGGGCCTGGTGGTGTGCTGGGCGGGCATCGTGGGCGTCAACGCCGTGAATTCCTCAGGGTCGTTCCCCTGGCCGGGGCGGCGTAAGCCGGACTCCGACCGGAAGTAGCGGTTCTCCGCGGGCCGCACGCTTCCTCCGCCACCGCTTCGCGGCGGTGCCCTCAGGTGCCGGACGGGCCGGGCCGGCTGATGTGGTCCGCGCAACCGGGACCTTGAAGACCGCGCCCGGGCAACGAGCCACCACCGGGCGCGGCCCCGTGCAGAGCGGGAAGCGCGGGGGCCGCCGTACCCCGGCCTGGGCCGGGGTCGGGACGACGGCGGTCCCCGCGAGGACACGGGCCCCGGCCTGGGCCGGTCCTCCGTATCCGGACGGCTGTGGAGTCCGGGAGCCGCTCCGGAAGTCCTGCCGCCGCTTCGGGGTGCCGGCCCGGGAGCGTGCTCCCTGCCGACACCCCTCACTATGCCGGGCCGTTGTTAAGTCCGTGCTGCGGGCGCGTGACACATACGTACCCTTTACGGGCCGCACGCGCCTCTTGCCGTTCACCTGACGGCGCACGGCTCGAACCGGGCCCGTCCGGCGATCGAGGACAACGCCGCGAAGCGGCGGTGCCCCGCACGACGACCCGCGGGACTGGGCTACTTGGCGGCGGCGGACGCGTCCTCGGCGAGGAAGGCGAGCAGGTCCTGCCGGCTCACCACGCCCTTCGGCTTGCCCTCGACCAGCACGACCGCCGCGTCGGCGCCGCCGAGCACGGCCATCAGACCCGAGACCGGCTCACCGGAGCCGACCTGCGGCAGCGGGGCGCACATGTGCTTCTCCAGCGGGTCGGAGAGCGAGGCGCGCTTGGTGAACAGCGCGTCCAGCAGCTCCCGTTCGACGACCGAGCCGACGACCTCGGCGGCCATCACATCGGGGTGCCCCGCGCCCGGCTTGACGATGGGCATCTGCGAGACGCCGTACTCGCGGAGCACCTCGATGGCCTCGCCGACGGTCTCCTCGGGGTGCATGTGCACGAGCGAGGGGAGCTCGCCGTCCTTGCGCTTGAGGACGTCGGCGACGCGGGCGGTCGCGCCGCCCTCCTCCAGGAAGCCGTAGTTGGCCATCCACTCGTCGTTGAAGATCTTGCTGAGGTAACCGCGGCCGCTGTCCGGCAGCAGCACGACGACGACGTCGTCCGGGCCGAGCCGCTCGGCGACGCGCAGCGCGGAGACGACGGCCATGCCGCAGGAGCCGCCGACCAGCAGGCCCTCCTCCTTGGCCAGGCGGCGCGTCATCTGGAAGGCGTCCTTGTCGGAGACCGGAACGATCTCGTCCGCGACGGCCTGGTCGTAGGCGGTCGGCCAGAAGTCCTCGCCGACACCCTCGATCAGATACGGCCGGCCCGAACCGCCGCTGTAGACCGAGCCCTCCGGGTCGGATCCGATGACCTTGACCGCACCCTTGCTGGCCTCCTTCAGATACCGGCCGGTGCCGCTGATGGTGCCGCCGGTGCCGACGCCCGCGACGAAGTGGGTGATCTTCCCCTCCGTCTGCTCCCAGATCTCCGGACCGGTGGTCTCGTAGTGGGACCGCGGGTTGTTGGGGTTGCTGTACTGGTCGGGCTTCCAGGCGTTGGGCGTCTCACGGACGAGGCGGTCGGAGACGTTGTAGTACGAGTCGGGGTGCTCGGGGTCGACGGCGGTCGGGCAGACCACGACCTCGGCACCGTAGGCGCGCAGCACGTTGATCTTGTCCATGGACACCTTGTCCGGGCAGACGAAGATGCACTTGTAGCCCTTCTGCTGGGCCACCATCGCCAGACCCACACCCGTGTTGCCGGACGTCGGCTCCACGATCGTCCCGCCCGGCTTGAGCTCACCGGACTTCTCCGCGGCCTCGATCATCCGCACGGCGATACGGTCCTTCACCGAGCCGCCGGGGTTGAGGTACTCGACCTTGGCGAGGACGGTGGCCTGAATGCCTTCGGTCACGTTGTTGAGCTTCACCAGCGGGGTGTTGCCAATGAGCTCGATCATCGAATCGTGATACTGCACGGTGATCTCCGCGGTCGGGGGCACTAGCGGTCGGTCGCGTGCCCGTGTGTCCAGCCTATGCGCGTCCGCGCTGGGCGGGTTGTGTGCGGGTGATCTTCCTTGCCGGGTGCGGGTTGTTTGTGCTTTCGGTGGGGCGGCCTCAAGCGTCGGCCGGGCTGGGTTGTGGTGGGTGCCGGGGGCGGGCCTTCCGGGCTGGGGACCTGGAACGCGGTGCGGGCACCGTGCTTTGTATTGAGCGCCGTGACGACGCACCGCGTTCCAGAACCCCACCCTCCAGCCCCACCCCCTCCCACCGGAGGGCGAGTGCGGGCTGGTGGGGCACGCCCGTCTTCTCTTTCAGCCCGTTGGGGGCACCTCCCAGCGTTAGCTGGGGGAGTTTGAGGACAACGCGCGAAGCGTGTTGCTGGGGGTCTGGGGGCTTGCCCCCAGTTTCGGGAAGGGGCGGGTAGGGGAAAAAGCCCGCCGCAGACGCCCACCCACCCGCAGCCGGGGGCCTGGGGCATGTGCCCCAGTGCGGGAAGGGGCGGGGCTGGGGAAAAGCCCGCCGCAGGCGGCAACGGCACGCGCCCCCGTTTCGGAAAGCCCCGCGGCAGGGGAAAGAACCAGCAGCAGGAGGTGAGCGGACCATGTCCATGTCGAGGGCACGCGCAGCCCGCCGCATCGCCGCCGCCGCCGCATACGGCGGCGGCGGCATCGGCCTGCTCGGCGCCACCGCGTTCGGCGTCCTGCTCACCGAGGCCCGGCTCGCCCGCAGGATCGTCGGCGGCCTGCACGAGGCGCCCCCGCACGCGGATGGCCGCTACGGCTCGGCGTTCGTCCACCGGCTGGGCCGCGAGCCGCTGCTCCTGGGCGTCCTCGGCGACTCCACCGCCGCGGGCCAGGGCGTGCACCGGCCCCGCCAGACGCCCGGCGCCCTGCTGGCGTCCGGGCTCGCCGCGGTCGCCGAGCGGCCGGTGGAGCTGCGTAACGTGGCGCTCTCCGGCGCCCAGTCCCACGACCTGGACCGGCAGGTGACCCTGCTGATCGAGGAGGGCGTCCGCGCCCCCGACGTATGCGTGATCATGATCGGCGCCAACGACGTCACCCACGGGATGCCCGCCGCCCGCTCCGTACGCCTGCTCTCCGACGCCGTCCGCCGGCTGCGTGAGGCGGGCAGCGAGGTGGTGGTGGGCACCTGCCCGGACCTCGGCACGATCGAGCCGGTCTACCAGCCGCTGCGCTGGCTGGCCCGGCGGCAGAGCCGGCAGCTGGCCGCGGCGCAGACGATAGGGGTGCTGGAGGCCGGCGGCCGTACGGTCTCGCTGGGCGCGCTGCTGGGGCCGGAGTTCGAGCAGAACCCCCGGGAGCTGTTCGGTCCGGACAACTACCACCCCTCCGCCGAGGGGTACGCGACAGCGGCCATGGCCGTCCTCCCCACGCTCTGCGCGGCGCTCGGCCTCTGGCCGGAGGACGAGGAGCGCCCGGACGCGGCCCGCCGCGAGGGCATCCTGCCGGTCGCCCGCGCGGCGGCGGAAGCGGCGTCCGAGGGCGGCACGGAGGTCACGGCGGCCCGCGGCCGCTGGGCCCTGCTGAAACACCGCAAACGGCGCCGCCTGCCGTCTCACACGGAGGCGACTCCGCACCACATGTGGTCCCGCGCGTCCCGCGGCTAGGCCGCCCTCCCTCCGCACCACCGCTGCGCGGCGGTGTCCTCGATCGCCGGACGGAGTCCGGGGGAGGCAACGGACCCCCGCGCCCGGGGGGCCTGGGGCGGTGCCCCCACGCGAGGCCCGGATTCGCCCCTCGCCGTCGACCACGGCCCAGCGGCCTGAGCGTACGCTTGGAAAAGAGTTCCGCATCACAGCGAAGCCCACGTGACCCCAGCCCTACGCGCGGGTAACTTCCATCAGAGTCCAGCCCCCTCACGTCCCCTGGAGCCGTGATGCCCGAAGCCGTGATCGTCTCAACCGCCCGCTCCCCGATCGGTCGCGCCTTCAAGGGCTCGCTGAAGGACATGCGGGCCGACGACCTGACCGCGACGATCATCGGGACCGCTCTCGCGAAGGTCCCCGAGCTCGACCCGCGCGACATCGACGACCTCATGCTCGGCTGCGGCCTGCCCGGCGGCGAGCAGGGTCACAACCTCGGCCGGATCGTGGCCGTGCAGATGGGCATGGACCACCTGCCCGGCTGCACGATCACCCGCTACTGCTCCTCCTCGCTCCAGACCTCGCGGATGGCACTGCACGCGATCAAGGCCGGCGAGGGCGACGTCTTCATCTCGGCGGGCGTCGAGACGGTCTCGCGGAGCGTGCACGGCACCTCCGACGGCATGCCGGGCAGCCACAACCCCTTCTTCGCCGAGGCCGAGGCCCGTACGGCCGCCCGCGCCGAGCAGGGCGGGGAAGGGTGGCACGACCCGCGCGAGGACGGCCTGGTGCCGGACGCGTACATCGCGATGGGCCAGACCGCGGAGAACCTCGCCCGCCTGAAGGGGATTTCCCGCCAGGAGATGGACGAGTTCGGCGTCCGCTCGCAGAACCTCGCCGAGGAAGCCATCAAGAAGGGCTTCTGGGCGCGTGAGATCACCCCGGTCACCACCCCCGACGGCACGGTCGTGAGCAAGGACGACGGCCCGCGCGCGGGTGTGACGCTGGAGGGCGTGCAGGGCCTCAAGCCCTCCTTCCGCCCGGACGGCCTGATCACGCCGGGCAACTGCTGCCCCCTGAACGACGGCGCCGCCGCCCTGGTGATCATGTCCGACACCAAGGCGCGCGAGCTGGGCCTGACCCCGCTCGCCCGGATCGTCTCCACCGGCGTCTCCGCCCTCTCCCCCGAGATCATGGGCTTCGGCCCGGTCGAGGCGAGCGAGCAGGCGCTGCGCCGGGCCGGGCTCGGCATCGGTGACATCGACCTGATCGAGATCAACGAGGCGTTCGCGGCCCAGGTCATCCCCTCCTACCGCGCGCTGGGCGCCGACCTGGACAAGGTCAACGTCAACGGCGGCGCGATCGCGGTCGGCCACCCCTTCGGCATGACCGGCGCGCGCATCACGGGCACGCTCATCAACTCGCTCCAGTGGCACGACAAGCAGTTCGGCCTGGAGACGATGTGCGTGGGCGGCGGGCAGGGCATGGCGATGGTCATCGAGCGGCTGAGCTGAGCCGCAGCGGAGGGTAGGGGTCGCGCGAGGTACGAGCGCGGCACCTGCCCGCAGCGAAGGCGAAGCGAAGACGCTCCGAAAACACGAGCGGCTGAGCTGAGCCGCAGCGGAGGGTAGGGGTCGCGCGGCGCAGTCGATATGCGGCTCCGCCGCGTGGCGAGCGCGGCACCTGCCCGCAGCGAAGGCGAAGCGAAGACGCTCCGAAAACACGAGCGGCTGAGCTGATCAGGAACCGTCACGCCGCATTCCGTATGTGAACGTGACCGAATCGCCCCCAGGATGTGACCTGCGTCCTAAGGGCGATTCGTTTCCCCAGGTCAGGGATGTTGAAGGCACAACGTCAAGGACTTGAGTCCCGTCCGTTTCATGACGTTTCGCACTGGGGCCGTACGGCGCGGGGCGTCAACCTGAGGTAGGAATCTGGGGGATCCATAGCAACCGGGAGTACGTCAGTGAGCGCCATGAACCTTGCCCTGCTGCTGGCCGCTGCCACGGCGACGGCCGCCGGAGCCGCCGCCCTGTACAGCACGCGCGGCCTCCGCCGGCAGATCAGCGCCCTGCGTGCCGACCTCGCGGCCGCCGCCGGTGCGAACCGGCGCGAGGCGGCCGGCGCGGACCGGCGCGAGGTCGCCCCGGTGCCCGCGGCGCGCACGGCGCCCGCGGTGGAGATCTCCGAGATACGGGCGGCCGTCGCCGATGCCCTCGCCGAGGAGCGGGAGCGGGAGCTGGCCGAGGCCCGCGCGTTCTGGGCCGCCCAGGAGAGCCGGGACCTCAGCACCGCCGCCGACGCCCCGTCGCTGCTGGGCGGGCTGCCCGGCTTCGGTGACGACCTGCTCGCCCCCGAGGGCCCGTACGGCGGCTATCTGCCCCGGCAGGCGGATTTCGTCGGGCTGGAGCCGCTCGACGCGGCGGCCGAGTCCGAGGCGGCCGAGTCCCCGGAGCTGGCGGCCGCGCGCCGCCGCCACCCCTCGCACCCCGACTTCTCGCCCATGCCGCTGGTGGGCGACCACGAGAACACCGTCGAGCGGCTCGGCGAGCTCGCGGAGGACCGCGTCCCGCTCACCGACGTGCGCCCCGGCCCGCTCGGCACCCTGGATGTCTATGTCTTCGCCGACGGCACCACGATCTGCATGACCCCCGGCCACCGCGAGACCGCCGAGCGCCTCGCGGACGCGCTCCGCGCCGGGGACGCGCCGGTGCTGCTGGGCGGCTCCGGGGTGTCCGGCGCCTACACCCTGACGTTCGGCTGCGCGACGGAGAAGATCTACGTCCTGGCGGACCGCGTCATCGCCTCGCTGTAGCCGACGGCGGGATCAGAGCCCGCAGCGCTGGGCCGCCGCCTCGATGAGTGCCGTCGCCTCGGCCGCCCCGACCCCCTCGGGCAGCGGCTTCCCGCCGTTCGCGGTGAGCGCTTCGGCCAAATCGTGACCGGCGACGGCCACTTGGTCGGCGACCGCGAACATGCCCGCTTCCGGCATCTCCCTCGGCTCGCCGGCCTCCGGTTCCTCGATCCGCTGGGCCCACGCCGCCAACTCACGAGCGAGTGCCAGCGCTTCCGCGGCGGCTCCCCTGCTCAGACGGGACTGCGGCAGGGCACGCAGCCGGTCGGCGAAACCGTCCACGGCGGCCAGAAGAGGCGTCACATCATCCACGCCGTGAGCCTATGCGCTGTGGACGGACTGTTGCCAATGACTGAACACTCAGGCACGGTGACAGGAAGGACCATCATCCGACGCGTCCGGAGGCGCCGATGTCCCACGTCTTCTCCGACGAGACCCACCGGAATCTGCTCTCCCGAATCCCTCACTGCACCGGCCGCGAAGTCGCCGACTGGCTGCGCACGGTCGACGAGGGCCCCTCTCTCCTCCGCTTCGAGGAGAAGGTCAGCTGGCTGCGCGGAGAGCACGAGCTCGCCTACGGCCACGCCAAAGCGATAGTCCACGAGTACGACCTCCGGCGGGCGGCACGCAAGCTGCGGTAGCGGACGTACGCAATGCCCGGCCCATCCACCGACACCACGGCGCGCAACGGGGCACCCACGGCGAAGGGCCCGGGATCCACCTGTCAGGTGGATCCCGGGCCCTTCGTCGGTCACCGCGGACCGGCCCCGTGGGGTCAGTCGTCGCCCTGGAGGATGGAGACCAGGCGCAGCATCTCCAGATAGATCCACACCAGCGACATGGTCAGACCGAAGGCGGCCGTCCAGGAGGCGTTGCGAGGGGCGCCGTACTGCACGCCGTCCTCGATCTCCTTGAAGTTCATCGCGAGATAGGCCGCGCCGATCAGCACGCCGATGACACCGACGCCGATGCCGAGCGCGCCGCTGCGCAGGCCGAGGCCGTCACCGCCACCGAAGGCGGCGAACAGCAGATTGACCATCGTCAGCAGGAAGAAGCCGATGGCCGCGGCCGTCACCACGCGGTAGAAGCGGTTGTTGACCCGGATCAGACCGGACTTGTAGGCGATGAGCGTGCCGACGGCGACCGCCAGCGTGCCCAGCACCGCCTGCACCGCGGCGCCGTCCGCGTAATTGTTGTACGCCTTGCTGACGACGCCGAGGAAGACGCCCTCGAAGAGGGCGTAGCCCAGGATGAGCGCCGGGGAGGGCTTGGCCTTGAACGTCTGGACGATGGCGAGCACCGCGGCGACGATGGCGGCGCCGAAGCCGATCACCGGCGACAGGTCGGTGGCCCAGCCGAAGGCGGCGCCGAGGATGACCAGGCCGAGCGTCATGCCCGTGCGCATGACGACGTCGTCCATCGTCATCCGGCCGGGCTGCGCGGGGGCGCCCTGCCGGAGGTCCGGGCCGCCCTGTGCGTAGGGGTTGGTGGGCTGTGCGTAGGGATTGCTCGCGTAGGGGCTGCCCTGGGCCGCGGTCCCGGCCTGCGGCCCGGCGGTGAAGCCCGCGTAGCCGTTGTTGTCGCGGAACCCTCGCGAGAAGACCGGGTTGCTGCTCCTCATCTCACTCCTCCATGGCCACCGTGCGCGGCCTTGCGAACCAGGGTAATGGGTAGGCAAAGGAATGAGCTCGTACCGGGGGACGATCTTTTCTCCCCTGCCACAGGAGGAGAACGAGAACCGGGGGCAGTCGGTTCCCTACGGAGAGTGGGCGCCATGGAGCAGAAGAGTGCCCGGAGCCGGACTTGAACCGGCACGGCCCGAAGGGCCAGCGAGGTTTAAGCTCGCCGTGTCTGCATTCCACCATCCGGGCAGGGCTCTCGGGCGTGCGAGCGGGTAGGCGCGCGAGCCTCTCTGTACAAGGAGAGCAGGATGAGCCTAGCCCGGGAGCGCCCCCCAAACAGCGGAACGAGGACCCGAGGTTGTCTTATTTTATTGGCAACTGAGGGAGCATCAGCGCAAGAACCACGTCAAAGGCACATGCCACGGGCCGATACCCCCTGCTCCGTGCCTCACCCCCGGCACCGACCGGAATTGTCGCAATCTCGCCGCCGTCCGGCCAGGGTCCTCGTCATACCCAAGGAGGAGACGGCCGCCCCCGGATACCTCCGTGGTCTGTCCCGGGAACGGGAGCTGGGGCTGATCCCCGGGGCCGATCCGCACCGGACGATGGGATAAGTCCCCCGCACCCCGTCCCGATCGGAGCGCTCCACCGTGCGACCCTCCAGCTCCCCCCTCGGCGTCCAGACCGCCGCCCGCCCCACCGCGGTGGCGGCCCACGCCACGGATCTCACCAAGGTCTACGGACACGGCGAGACCCAGGTGGTCGCGCTGGACTCGGTCTCCGTGGAGTTCCGCCAGGCCGAGTTCACCGCGATCATGGGCCCCTCCGGCTCCGGCAAGTCCACGCTGATGCACTGCATGGCCGGCCTCGACACCGTCTCCCGCGGCTCCGCCCGCATCGGTGACACCGAGCTGACCTCGCTGGGCGACAAGAAGCTCACCCGCCTCCGGCGCGACAAGATCGGCTTCATCTTCCAGGCGTTCAACCTGCTGCCGACCCTGACCGCCCTGGAGAACATCACGCTCCCCATGGACATCGCCGGCCGCAAGCCCGACCAGAAGTGGCTGGACACGGTCGTCGACACCGTCGGCCTCTCCGGGCGCCTGAAGCACCGGCCCAACCAGCTCTCCGGCGGTCAGCAGCAGCGCGTGGCCGTGGCCCGCGCGCTGGCCGGCAAGCCCGAGATCATGTTCGCCGACGAGCCGACCGGAAACCTCGACTCCCGCTCCGGCGCCGAGGTCCTCGGCTTCCTGCGCAACTCCGTCCGTGAGCTCGGCCAGACCGTCGTGATGGTCACCCACGACCCCGTCGCCGCCTCCTACGCCGACCGCGTCGTCTTCCTCGCGGACGGCCGCATCGTCGACGAGCTGTACGGCCCGACCGCCGACACCGTCCTCGACCGCATGAAGCGCTTCGACGCCAAGGGCCGTACGAGCTGAGCGCCCCGCTCCCGCTCCGGCCCACCCCAGCTTCCCCCGGCCCGCCCCACGGTGGCGAGGGGCTTCCCCACAGGACTGACTGACCATGTTCCGTACCGCCTTGCGCAATGTGCTCGCGCACAAGGCCAGGCTGCTGATGACCGTACTCGCCGTGCTGCTCGGCGTGGCCTTCGTCTCCGGCACCCTGGTCTTCACCAACACCATCTCGGACGCCTTCCAGAAGAGCTCCCAGAAGGGCTTCGACCACGTCGACGTCGCGATCCGGCCCCACACGGCGGACCGCGACAAGAGCAACCCCGGTGAGGCCCCCAAGCTCACCCAGCACCTGCTGGACCAGGCCGGCAAGGTGCCCGGCGCCGGCTCCGCGACCGGCACCGTCACCGGCTTCGCCGCGGTGGCCGACAAGCACGGCAAGCTCGTCGGCGAGGGCTTCAACTCCGCCGGCGCCAACTACTACCCCGGCGCCGACGGCAAGGACTCCCGCTATCCCCTGAAGGACGGGCGCGCCCCGCGGAACGCGAACGAGCTCGTCCTCGACGCCAAGACCGCCGACCGCGGCGGCTACAAGGTCGGCGACACCGTCCGCCTCTCGGTCGACGGCCCGGTCCTGGAGAAGAAGCTCACCGGCGTCTTCACCACCGACGACGGCAACGTCTCCGCGGGCGGCAGCCTCGCCCTCTTCGACACCGCCACCGCGCAGAAGCTCTACGCCCAGCCCGGCGAGTTCAGCGAGATCGACGTCAAGGCCGCCCCCGGCACCTCGCAGAACGCCCTGAAGGACGCGCTCGGCAAGGTCCTGCCGAAGGACGCCGAGGCCACCACCGGCCAGCAGCTCGCCGACGACCAGGCGAAGGTGATCGCCCAGGGCATGAGCGGCATGAAGACCGGCATGCTGGCCTTCGCCGGCATCTCGCTCTTCGTCGGCATCTTCATCATCGCCAACACCTTCACCATGCTGGTCGCCCAGCGCACCAAGGAACTGGCCCTGATGCGCGCCGTCGGCGCCAGCCGCGGCCAGGTCACCCGCTCGGTGCTCATCGAGGCGTTCCTCGTCGGCGCGGTCGCCGCCGTCACCGGCCTGCTCGCGGGCATCGGCATCGGCGCGGGCCTGCGCTCCCTGATGAACGGCGCCGGGGCCACCGTCCCCGACGGCCCGCTCGTCATCTCCCCCGGCACGGTCGTCACCTCCCTGGTCGTCGGCATCGTCGTGACCATGCTGGCCGCCTGGCTGCCCGGCCGCCGCGCCGCGAAGATCCCGCCGGTCGCCGCGATGAACAGCGTGCACGCCGTCGCCACCACCCGCTCCCTGGTCGTGCGCAACACCATCGGCGCGCTGCTGTCCGGCGCGGGCATCGCCGCCGTCCTCGCCTCCACCGGCATGAGCGACGGCAAGGCCGTCATGGGCTTCGGCGCGGGCCTGCTGCTCATCGGCGTCTTCGTGCTCACCCCGCTGCTCTCCCGCCCGCTGATCGCCGCCGCGGCGCCCGTCCTGCGCCTCTTCGGCATCTCCGGCAAGCTCGCCCGGCAGAACGCGGTCCGCAACCCGCGCCGCACCGCCGCGACCGCCTCCGCGCTGATGATCGGCCTCACCCTGATCACCGGCCTGACGGTCATCGCGGGCAGCGTCCAGCAGGCCATCGACAAGATGGCCACCTCCGCCATCAAGGCCGACTACGTCGTCTCCATGGCCTCCCACACCCCGCTCTCCCCCGAGGTCGCCAAGAAGCTCGCGACCGCCCCCGGCGTCACCGCCAGCAGCCCGCTGCGGATGTCCGCCTCCCGGATCGACGGCGACCACGAGCAGCTGACCGGCGTCGACGGCAAGAGCATCAAGGAGCTCACCCGGCTCGACTTCACCGCCGGATCCTTCGACGGCCTCACCGCCGGCAAGGCGGTCGTCGACGAGAGCACCGCCACGTCCCACGGCTGGAAGCTCGGCTCCACGGTCGACGCCACCTTCGAGGACGGCAAGCGGGGCAAGCTCACCGTCTCGGGCGTCTACAAGGGCAACGAGCTGATGCGCGGCATCATGGTCGACACCAAGACCCTCGCCCCGCACCAGAGCGTCGTCAACGACCAGCAGGTCATGGTCAAGACGAAGGCCGGCGCGAGCGAGTCGGCCAAGGACTCCCTGCGCACGGCCCTCGGTGACAACCCGGCCATCCAGATCCAGGACAAGAAGGACATCTCCAACGAGATCGCCAAGGCCATAAGCCTGCTGCTCAACATGCTCTACGGGCTGCTCGCCATGGCCGTGATCGTCGCCGTCCTCGGCGTCGTCAACACCCTCGCGATGTCCGTCTTCGAGCGGTCGCAGGAGATCGGCATGCTGCGCGCCATCGGCCTGGACCGCAAGGGCGTCAAGCGCATGGTCCGGCTGGAGTCGCTGGTCATCTCGCTCTTCGGCGGCGTGCTCGGCGTCGGCCTCGGCGTGTTCTTCGGCTGGGCGGCCGGTGAGCTGATCGGCAAGAGCCTCGGCACCTACGAGATGGTCCTGCCCTGGGGCCGGATGGCCGTCTTCCTGCTGATGGCGGCGCTGGTCGGCATCCTGGCGGCGCTCTGGCCCGCGCGGCGGGCGGCGCGGCTGAACATGCTCTCGGCCATCAAGGCGGAGTAGTTCCGGGCAGCCCCGGGAGACCCCGACGGGCCGGTTCTCGGCTGAGCTCAGCCGAGAACCGGCCCGTCCGGCGTTGTCGAGGACACCGGTTACGGGCCTACCGCCGCCAGTCCCGCGCGCGCAGCGGCATACCGGACGCGCCCGACTCCGGCGTGCGGACGGCCAGGACCTGGTTCACCCCGATGCGGTTGCGCTCGAAGGAGAGGGCGGAGGCCGCCATGTAGAGACGCCAGACCCGCGCCCGGCCCGGGGAGGTCAGGCGCACCGCCTCGGCCCAGTGGGCCTCCAGGTTCCGCACCCACTGACGCAGCGTCAGCGCGTAGTGCTCGCGGATGGCCTCCACGTCGCGCACCTCGAAGCCGGCCTCCTCCAGCTGCGCGACGGTCCGGCCCACCGGGGCCAGCTCGCCGTCGGGGAAGACGTAGCGGTCTATGAACTCGTCCGTCTCGTAGCCCTCTTCGTCCATCAGCGGGCGCCGCGCGATCTGGTGGTTGAGCAGCCGGCCGCCGGGCTTGAGGAGGGCGTGGACGTCGGCGGCGTACTCCGCGTAGCGCACGGAGCCGACGTGCTCGGCCATGCCGATGGAGGAGATGGCGTCGAAGGGGCCGTCGGCGATCTCGCGGTAGTCCTGCACCCGGATCTCGACGCGGTCCGCGAGCCCGGCCTCGGCGACGCGCTTGCGGCCGTACGCGGCCTGCTCCTCGGAGAGGGTGATGCCGACCGCGCTGACGCCGTACTCCCGGGCCGCGTGCAGCACCATCGAGCCCCAGCCGCAGCCGACGTCCAGCAGCCGCTGTCCGGGCTGGAGATCGAGCTTGCGGCAGACCAGGTCGAGCTTGGCCCGCTGGGCGTCCTCAAGAGTGCCCTCCGGGCTCTCCCAGTAGGCACAGGAGTAGACCATGGAGGGGCCGAGCACCTTCTCGTAGAAGGCGTTGCCCACGTCGTAGTGGTGGCTGATGGCCTCTTTGTCGCGGCGCAGGGTGTGCAGGCGGCCGCCGGTCCTCGGGGCCTCCTCGCGCGGCGGGCGGGGCGGGAGGCCGGGGCCGCCGAGCTTGGCCAGCGTGGCGGCCGCGGCCCGCAGGCGCGGGTCGCGCACGGCGGTCAGCAGGGCGGTGAGGCCGCTCTTGCGGCCGGAGTCCTCGCCGCGCTCCCAGAGCGTGCCGGCGAGCAGGTCGAGCGCCTCGTAGAGATCGCCCTCGACATCGATCTCACCCGCGACCCAGGCGCGGGCCAGGCCCAGCTCGCCGGGCTTCCAGAGCAGTCGGCGCAGGGCGCGGCGGTGGCGGATGACGAGGGCGGGGGTGCCCGGCGGGCCGTACTCGCTGCGGTCCCAGGCGCGGATCCGGACGGGGAGCGGCGCTCCCAGTACGTCTTCCACGAGCGTGGTGAGCCGTCGAGCGGCGTCGGCCATGTCGCACACCTCCATGATGCAAGGTCAGGAGAAACGTTCAACTGACACCTAAACATCAAGAGCAGGGCCGGTAGTCCCGTTCTGTCAGATTAGAACGGCACTGTGTCACCGGATACGCCTAAGGGCGTCCACCCCACGGATTGGTGGACGCCCTTCGGCGTATTGACCGCGGCGCGCGCGGCGGTGAGCCGAGGTCAGGAAGCCTTGGCCTTCGTGCTGTCGGCCGGAGCGTCCTTCTTGATCTGCGGGGCGGGCTTGGCGGCCTCGTAGAACTCCTCGCGGGGGTTCTCCATGGCACCGAGCGAGACGACCTCGCGCTTGAGGAACATGCCCAGGGTCCAGTCCGCGAAGACGCGGATCTTGCGGTTGAAGGTCGGCATGGCCATGCCGTGGTAACCACGGTGCATGTACCAGGCGAGACGGCCCTTGAGCTTGATCTTCATCTTGCCCATGACGATCATCGCGACGCCCTTGTGGAGGCCGAGACCCGCCACCGCACCCTTGTTGGCGTGCTCGTACGTCTTCTGCGGGAAGCCCCGCATGCCCGAGACCACGTTGTCGCCGAGGACCTTGGCCTGGCGCAGCGCGTGCTGGGCGTTCGGCGGGCACCAGGCGTTCTCGTTGCCCGCCTTGCGGCCGACCATGTCCGGGACCTGGGCGTTGTCGCCCGCGGCCCAGATGTAGTCGGTGCCCTGGACCTGGAGGGTCTCGGAGGTGTCGACGTGGCCGCGCGGACCGAGCGGCAGGCCGAAGCGGGCCAGCGCCGGGTTGGGCTTGACGCCCGCGGTCCACACGATCGTGTTGGAGTCGACCTCGAGGCCGTTCTTCAGCACGACGTGGCCGTCGACGCAGGAGTCCATCGAGGTGGAGAGGTGGATCTCCACGCCGCGGCTCTCGAGGTGCTGCTTGCCGTAGGCGCCGAGCTTCGGGCCGACCTCGGGGAGGATCTTGTCGGCGGCGTCGACCAGAACGAAGCGCATGTCCTCGCGCTTGACGTTCGGGTAGTACTTCGCGGCGTCGCGGGCCATGTCCTCGACCTCGCCGACCGTCTCCGCGCCGGCGAAGCCGCCGCCGATGAAGACGAAGGTGAGCGCCTTGCGGCGGATCTCCTCGTCGGTGGTCGAGTCGGCCTTGTCGAGCTGCTCGAGGACGTGGTTGCGCAGGCCGATGGCCTCCTCGATGCCCTTCATGCCGATGCCGTTCTCGGCGAGGCCGGGGATCGGGAAGGTACGGGAGACGGCGCCGAGCGCGACGACCAGGTAGTCGAAGGGCAGCTCGTACGCCTCGCCGACGAGCGGCGCGATCGTGGCTACCTTGCGGTCCTGGTCGATGGTCGTGACGCGGCCGGTGAGGACCTCCGCCTTGGGGAGCACGCGTCGCAGCGGCACCACGACGTGGCGGGGGGAGATACTGCCGGCAGCTGCTTCGGGGAGGAAGGGCTGGTACGTCATGTACGAGCGCGGGTCGACGACCGTGACGGTCGCCTCGCCGTACCGCATCTTCTTAAGGATGCGGCGCGCCGCGTACAGGCCGACGTACCCACCGCCTACTACGAGGATCCGTGGACGCTCCGTGGTGCTCATGTTTCGAGTATCCAGCACTCCGGACGGGGGTGCTCGTGAGCCCCTTCACAAGGAGTGGGGAGGGGTCTGCTACACTCCGCCGCCCCCGTGACCCATGCCATAGCACCCCGAGGGAACCACGGCGTGGACACGCGCGTTGAAGACCCCTGCTGAACTGGCCTTGCGGCTCCGCCGAGGGGTAGACCACTGCCGTACGGCAGCTCGCATAAGCGTCTCTTTAACTCGACAGATACCGCCCGGTATCCGGCTGCCGAACGTTTGGAACGACCCAAACGGGGCACAACGGCGCATCGGCTTGTGCGACGCCTCGTTTTTTCATGTGAAGGATTTCACGAACTTTCCTCCGCAGGGGCTCCCGCAGAGGCTTCGAAAGGCCCCGCAGGGGCCCTCAGGAGCCCCTGCGCGACCCTTCGGCGACCTTCTCTAGGCGATGCTCCAGGCGATGCCGTCCAGGATGTCGTGCTCGCTCACCACGACCTCCTCGGCGCCCGCCCGCTCCATCACGCGACGGAGCACCAGCGCGCCCGCCGCGATCACGTCGACGCGGCCCGGGTGGATCACCGGGATCGCCGCGCGCTGCTCGTGCGTCGACGCCAGCAGCATGTCCGTGATCTCCCGGACCTTCTCCAGGGGGATCCGCGCGTGGTGGATCGCCGCCGAGTCGTACTCCGCGAGCCCCAGCGCGATGGCCGCGACCGTGGTGACCGAGCCGGCCAGGCCGACGAGGGTGCGCGCCTCGCGCAGCGGCACCGACTCCTCCGCGAGGTCCAGCGCCGCGTCGATGTCGGCCCGCATCGCGGCGAGCCCGGCGGCCGCCGGGGGGTCGGCGACCGCGCCGTCCGCCGCGAGGTGACGCTCGGTCATCCGGACGCAGCCGACGTCCACGCTGCGCGCCGCCCGGACGTGGTCGTCGCCGACGACGAACTCCGTGGAGCCGCCGCCGATGTCCACGACCAGGAAGGGCTTGTCCAGGTCGTCGCGGCCGGTGAGCTCCTTGGTCGCGCCGGTGAAGGAGAACTCCGCCTCCTGGTCACCGCTGATCACCTCGGGCTCCACGCCCAGGATCGCGACGATCCCGCGCACGAACTCCTCGCGGTTCTCCGCGTCACGGGACGCGGAGGTCGCCACGAAGCGGGTCCGCTCGGCCTTCAGATCGCGGATCACCTCCGCGTACTCCCGGCACGCGGCGAACGTGCGCTCCAGCGCCTCGTCCGCCAGCCGGCCCGTGCGGTCCACGCCCTGGCCGAGCCGGACGATCCGCATCCGCCGGTCCAGCTCGGTGAGCTCACCGGTCGCCGGGTCGAGGTCGGCGACGAGCAGCCGGATGGAGTTCGTGCCGCAGTCGACAGCGGCTACGCGGGTCACTTCTCCTCGCCTCCGCACGGGTTGACGCACGGGCCCTTGGCCCACCACTCGGGCAGCATGGCGATCGCCTCGTCGCCCAGCGGGTTGACGCCCGGGCCCGCGGCCAGCGAGTGACCCACGAGCACGTGCAGGCACTTGACGCGGTCCGGCATGCCGCCCGCGCTGGGGAAGCCCTCCAGGACCTCGATCGCGTCACGGCGCGTGATGTAGTCCTCGTGCGCCTTCTCGTACGCCGCAGCGAGCTCCGGGTCGGTCTTCAGACGCTCCGTCATCTCCTTCATGACGCCGTCCGCCTCCAGCGTGCCGATCGCCGAGGCCGCGCGCGGGCAGGTCAGATAGAAGAGCGTCGGGAAGGGCGTGCCGTCCTCCAGCCGCGGCTGGGTCTCGACGACATCGGGGTTGCCGCACGGGCAGCGGTGGGCGATGGCGCGCAGCCCGCGCGGCGGGCGGCCCAGCTGCTCCTTGAACGCCGCGATATCCGCGTCGGTGGGCTCGGTGGGCTCGGTCTTCGGAGGAGGGGTGTCCATGTGCTCGCTCGTACTCGGTCTCGGTGGAGGTCTCGGTGAAGCTCGGTGCGGGGGTGCGGTCAGCGGCCGGCGCCCGGGGCGTCCGAGGCGTCGGCCTGGTCCACGCCGTCCCAGAGATTGCTGTACCAGGGGCGGTCGGCGGCGCCTTGGTCCTTGGGGCGGCGGGCGGTGCCGCTGCCGTCGACCACGCTGTAGCCGGTCTCGCCGGGGCGGAGGTAGTGCAGGTGCTCGCGGGCCTGCTGCTCGACATACGCCGGGTCCTCCAGGCGGGCCTTCTCGTCCAGCAGCCGCTGCACCTGCTTGCGGGCCTGCTCGGTGCGCTGCCGCTGACCGGCGATGTCCGAGCGCTGGGTGACCCATTGGCGCATGGGATAGGCGAGGGCGACGACCAGGGAGCAGACGACGAGCGCGAGCAGCGCCGCGCGCCCGGTGAGCCTGCCCCGGCGGCGGGTCCGCGCGCGGTAGACCCGGGCCCGCGGGCCCCGCACCAGCGCCTTGAGTCTGGCCGCGGTCGAGAACCGGTCACCCGCCACTTCGCCTCCCCGTGGTCCCTCGACAGCCTCGCCTGCGAACGTACGTCCCCGGCCACGGTACGGGACCGTGGCCGGGGACGTGGTGAGGCTGTGGATATCGCACGGGGGTTTCCGTCCCCCGGCGGGTGTCAGCCCTTGAAGCGCGGGAAGGCGCTGCGGCCGGCGTAGACCGCGGCGTCGTCGAGGATCTCCTCGATGCGCAGCAGCTGGTTGTACTTCGCGACGCGCTCGGAGCGGGCCGGGGCGCCGGTCTTGATCTGACCGCAGTTGGTGGCGACGGCGAGGTCGGCGATGGTGACGTCCTCGGTCTCACCGGAGCGGTGCGACATCATGCACTTGAAGCCGTTGCGCTGGGCCAGCTCGACGGCGTCGAGGGTCTCGGTCAGCGAACCGATCTGGTTGACCTTGACCAGCAGGGCGTTGGCGGCGCCCTCCTCGATGCCGCGGCCGAGGCGCTCGGGGTTGGTGACGAACAGGTCGTCGCCGACGATCTGCACCTTGTCGCCGAGGCGCTCGGTGAGGGTCTTCCAGCCGTCCCAGTCGTCCTCGAACAGCGGGTCCTCGATGGAGACCAGCGGGTACGCGGCGACGAGCTCGGCGTAGTAGTCCGTCATCTCGGAGGCCGAGCGGGACTTGCCCTCGAAGTGGTACGAGCCGTCCTTGTAGAACTCGGAGGCGGCGACGTCCAGCGCGAGCGCGATGTCCTGGCCGGGGGTGTAGCCGGCCTGCTTGACGGCCTCGAGGATGAGGTCGAGGGCCTCGCGGTTGGAGCCCAGGTTCGGGGCGAAGCCGCCCTCGTCGCCGAGGCCGGTGGACAGGCCCTTGGCCTTCAGCACGGCCTTGAGGGTGTGGTAGACCTCGGCGCCCCAGCGCAGGGCCTCGGAGAAGGACTCCGCGCCGATCGGGGCGATCATGAACTCCTGGATGTCCACGTTGGAGTCGGCGTGCGACCCACCGTTGAGGATGTTCATCATCGGAACGGGCAGCAGGTGCGCGTTCGGGCCGCCCAGGTAGCGGAAGAGCGGCAGGTCGGATGCCTCGGACGCGGCGTGCGCGACGGCGAGGGAGACGCCGAGGATGGCGTTGGCGCCGAGCGAGCCCTTGTTGTCGGTGGCGTCCAGGTCGAACATCGCCTGGTCGATCAGGCGCTGCTCGGTGGCGTCGTAGCCGACGAGCTCCGGGCCGATCTGCTCGATGACGGCCAGCACGGCCTTCTCGACGCCCTTGCCGAGGTAACGGTTCTTGTCACCGTCACGGAGCTCGATGGCCTCGAAGGCACCGGTCGAGGCACCGGACGGCACGGCGGCACGGCCCGTGGAGCCGTCGTCGAGGCCGACCTCGACCTCGACCGTGGGGTTGCCTCGCGAGTCGAGGATCTCGCGAGCTACGACGACGTCGATGGACGGCACGAGGGTCTCCTTCGTGTGTGTCTGGAGTTCTGCGAGCACGAGCCTAACGGGCGGCGGGGGGTCGCTCTGCCGTCGGGACGCCTCATGGACCGAAAAATGGCACAAACGCGATGATCACGGGGCGAATGGCGGCAATGTTTCGCTGAACGGTGAAGCCTGCGGCTCGCTTCTGGTCTTCTGGGTGCGGTCCGTTGCCGCCTGCGGCGGGAGCGGCCTGCGGCCGCGTCCTCAAGCGCCGGACGGGCTGGTTTTGGCTGATCTGAGTGCGCCATTCAGCCCGTCCGGCGCTTGAGGACAACGCGGCGAAGCCGTGTTGCAGGGGGGTCTGGGGGCTTGCCCCCAGTTCCGGGAGCGAACGGCGAAGCCCCGCTCCAGCGCGGCTCGGGGTTCGCGGCGGAGCGGGGCGGTGTCGCTGTGAGCGATCGGGTGCGGCGGTGAGAACCGCCGCACCCACCGGATCAGCTGAGGTGCAGCTGCTGGCCCGGGAAGATCAGATCGGCGTTGGCGACGACGTCCTTGTTCAGGTCGTAGAGCTTCTCCCAGCCGCCCTTGACCTTGTTGGCGTCGGCGATCTTGCCGAGGGTGTCGCCTTCCTTGACCTGGTACTCGCCGTCACCCTTCTGCACGGGCTTCGGGGCGGCGTGCTTCGGCGCGGTCTGCTTCGGGGCCGGGGCGGCCTCGGACTCGTCCTCGTCGGAGCTCTGCGCCTGCGGAGCGGCGTGCTTCGGGGTGGTCTTCTTCGGCGCGGCCTGGCGCTCGCTGCGGTCGGCGTGCGACTTCGTGGAGGTGCCGCGGTCGGCCTTCTCCGAGCCGGAGGTGTCCGCGCCGGCACCCGAGCCACCGGGGGTCATGCCGGACACGGCGCAGCCCCAGGCGCCCGGGCCCTGCATGGCGAGGAGCTTCTCGGCGACGGCGATCTGCTGGGACTTGCTGGCGTGGTCGGCTCGGTCGGCGTAGCTCTGGCCGCCGGCGGCGTTCCAGGAGGACTGCGAGAACTGCAGGCCGCCGTAGTAACCGTTGCCGGTGTTGATGGACCAGTTACCGCCGGACTCGCACTGGGCGACCTTGTCCCAGGTGGAGACGGAGGCGGCGTTCGCGGAGGTCGCGATCATCAGCGGGGCCGCGACCGCGGCGCCGGTGACACCGGCGAGCGTGACGATGCGGACGGCCTTGGACGGACGACGGTGCTTGCCCTTGGACATGAGTCGTTTCCTCACCGACGCCTACGAGGTGAGCTGTCGGGTTCGGGCTGTGAGTTCGCCCGGCCTCGTGTGCGAGCACACTCGGCTTCACCCCAAGCCGTCCCGGATCCTCCGGTCACCGACCGGTGGATTCGTTCCGGCGCCTACCTTGGTTCCCCCGCTCCTGCCTACGGCGCTTGCGCGACGACTCCGCCGGTCGCCGGCAGGATTCGGCGTGGCGACCGTGGTGCTCGCTTTGGCGAGCGGTCATGACGGTAAGCACTCCGGGCCGACGGGTTCAAACCCCTCTTTCCAGCCACAGTTGCCTCTTGTTACCCATAGAAACCTGGCATTTCCGCAGGTGGGAGCGGGTGTGCCAAGTTTTGGAGGGGGCCGTTCCGCGGAAGTTCAACGAGACCCATGTCTCACTTTCGACTGGAACGGACATTCCCCCCGAACTGTCGGTCTATTTGCCGACCTCAAGCCGCTGACCAGGAAGTATCAAATCGGGATCGGAACCGACAACTTTCTCGTTCCGCTGGTACAGCGATTGCCACCCACCGTTAACGGAGTGGGCCTCCGCGATGACTGACAGGTTGTCACCCGGCCGCACCGTGTAATCCCCGGCGGCGGGCCTGTCCGTACGGGCGTCTTCGCCGCCGCGCGAGGCGCGGCCCTCGTCGTCCGAACGCGGCGGCTCGGCACGGTGCTTGCCCGAGCCCGGACCGGAAGCGGGACCGGAGTCCGGACCGGAGCCTTCCGCCGGGCCGCCGGTGGACGGCGCGTGCGGGGACGCGGAGTCCGCGGATCCCGGCGTGCCGGTGGACGGGTCGGCCGGCTTCCGCGTGGACGGCGCGCCCGACGTGGGGATTTGGGTGGGGTCGCCCGTGGGCCCGGTCGTCGGGCCGGTCGTCGGGCTGCCCGGGTCCTTGCGGTGCTTGCCGCTCTCGGGCTTGTCGCTCGTGGAGGGCGAAGGGGTCCCGGAGGAAGGCTTCGCGTCCGGCGTCGCGTCCGGGTTTGCGGACGGTGAGGCCGGGGCAGCCGGGGAAGCGGTGGAGTCCGACGGCGCGGAGCCGCCCGTCGCGGGTGCGGAGGGAGTGCGCTCCGGTGCACCAGGCGCGGGTGCGTCGCGCGTCGGCGCCTTGGTGCTGCCGGGCGTCACTTCCGGGGCCTTGCCGTCCTTGGTGAGGCCCGCGGCGGAGCCGCACGCCTGCCAGGTGCTCGCACCGGCGTTCAGGACCTCCTCGGCGACGGCGATCTGCTGCTGACGGCTGGCGAGGTCGGGGCGCGGGGCGTACGCGCGGCCGCCGTACCGCTCCCACAGCTCCTGGGTCATCTGCAGCCCGCCGTAGGAGCCGTTGCCGGAGTTGGTGCTCCACGTCCCGCCGCTCTCGCACTGGGCGACGCGGTCCCACGTGGGGGCGTCGGCGGCGCCGGCGCCGGTGGCCGCGAGCAGCGGCATGGCGAGGGCCGACCCCGTCACCCCCGCTGCGACCACGACGGCGGGTACCTGACGGGGGCGACGATGTCGACCGTTCCCGGAGCGCATGTGATGGCCTCTCGTGTGACGGCGAATATGGTGGTCGAACATAGCCACCGGCCCCTTCAGTCACAAGCCGGTGTAGCGCGGGTCACGCGGTGGTCACGCCGGTTGACGCAGGGTCATCCGGCATGCGCCTCGAACTCGACCGGCAGGGTGCGCAGTCCGCGCATGATGAGCCCGCCGCGCCACCGCAATTCCTCCGGATCGACAGAAAGCCGCAGGTCAGGGAGGCGGCGCAGCAGCGTCGCGAGCGCGGTCCTGCCCTCGAGCCGGGCCAGCGGGGCACCCAGGCAGTAGTGGATGCCGTGCCCGTATCCGAGGTGCTGGTTGTCGGCCCGGGAGAGGTCGAGGGTGTCGGGCTCCGTGAAGCGCTCCGGGTCCCGGTCGGCGGCCGCGAGAACCACGAGCACGGGGTCCCCCTCGGCGATGCGCTGACCGCCGATCACCAGCTCCTGCTTGGCGAACCGCCAGGTGGCGAGCTCCACCGGGCCGTCGTACCGCAGCAGTTCCTCCACACCCGTCGCGAGCAGGCTCTCGTCCCCTTCGGCGAGGGCCAGTTGGAGCCGCTCGCGCTGCCCGGGATTGCGCAGGAGGGCGTGGAGACCGTTACCGATCAGGTTCACAGTTGTTTCAAAACCAGCGAAAAGCAAGATGAAGGCCATCGCCGCGGCCTCGTTCCCGGTGAGGTGCTCGCCGTGGTCGCTTGCCCGGATCAGACCCGAGATCAGGTCCTCGCCGGGGTTCTCCCGCTTTCGGTGGATCAGTTCCGCGAGATAGGCGCGCATCTTCTTCACCGCGCGGGCGACGCCACCGCGCGGGCCGCCGCCGTGGCGGATCATCATGCCCGCCCAGTCACGGAAGTCGTCCTGGTCCTCGGCCGGCACGCCGAGCAGGTCGCAGATGGCATAGATGGGGAGGGGGAAGGCGAACTCGTGGATGAGGTCGGCGCTCCCCCGCGCGCAGAAGTCGTCGATGAGCCCGTCGGTCAGCTCCTGGACGCGCGGCGCGAACTCGGCGACGCGCCCCGGCGTGAACGCCTTGGACACGAGCCGGCGCAGCCGGGTGTGGTCCGGCGGGTCGATGTTGAGCAGGTGCGTCATCAGATTGGCGCTGCGCTCGCCCGGGATGCCGACCTTCCCCTTGCCGTGCGCGGACTCGCTGTGGTGCACGGGGTTCTTCGACAGCCGCTGATCGGCGAGCGCCTGCCGGGCGTCGGCGTAGCGGGTCACCAGCCAGGCGTCCACGCCGCTGGGGAGCGCGGTGCGGTGGACGGGGGCGTTCTCGCGGAGCCAGGCGTACGTGGGGTACGGGTCGGCGGCGAATTCCCAGGTGAAGAGCGGGGGGATGGCGGCGGGGGTGATGTCGTGCACGTCCACTGACGCTACCTGGGGCCGGGGCGGCCGTTGCGCGGGTGGTGTCGCGCGCACCACCGCCGCGCGGCGGTGTCCTCACCCGCCGGACGGGCTGGATCCGGCCGGTGCCGACGGGCCTCCGAGCCCGCCCGGGTCACCCTCCCGGCGCGGCCGAGGAGCCGGAAGGACGGGCCCGGGGCCAGGCTGACCCACCGGTCCCGGCCCGCCCGGCGGGGCCTACGTGTGACCGCCCCCGCCGCTGCCGAAGCCGCCACTGCCGCCCGGGTTCCACTTCTTGCGCTCCTCGGTGAGTTCCTCCGGGTGGCTGCCGGGGTTCCTGACCTCGTGCGGGAGGACGCGCTCCCCCTCCGCCTCGGGGTGGAGCTCATCGGATTCGCGGTGCTCGGTGACATAGCCGATCACACCGTTCTCGTCGTTGTGCCCCGGACCGTGGTCGGGCGACTCCGGGCCCGTGTCGTGTTCCTGACGGGTCTGCCAGGCGCCCTGGCGTCGCTGGGGCTGGGACGGCGGGGGCGGCTCCTTGTCACGCTTCCGGAAGCCGTAGACGACCGCCAGGATCAGCAGCGCGACGACGCAGATGCCGACGATGAACTGGACGATGCCCCCGAGCCAGTCGGGGGCGGCGAGGTCGGTGTACTCGATACGCATGGAACTCGGGTACCCCCCGACCCCCAGGACAAGTCGACATCTAGGCCGAACGGGTGTTTCACACGGCCGGGCCCGGCACTACCCCGCGCGCTCCGCCGCGCGGATCGCGTCGCGGTAGGTGCGGGCCGCCGCGCGCAGCGCCGTCTCCGGGTCCACGCCGTCCGCTTCGGCCCGGGCCGCCAGGGCCAGCAGTTCGTAGCCGACGCCTTCGCCGGCCGGGAGGGCGACGTCGATGCCCTCCGTACGGACCCGCGAGGCCAGCTTCGCGGCGAGGGCGAGGGCGGGCTGGCCCAGCGGGACGCCCTCGGTGACCGAGTCGCGGCGCTTCTCGTCCGCCTTCGTCCGCAGCCAGTGCGCCTTGACGTCCTCCGGGGTCTCGGCGCTCTCCTCGCCGAAGACGTGCGGGTGGCGGTGGATGAGCTTGTCGACGATCGTGCCCGCCACGTCGTCGACGGAGAACGGCTCGTCGGGGTCGTCCTGGGCGATCCGGGCGTGGAAGACGACCTGGAGCAGCACATCGCCGAGCTCCTCGCGCAGCGCTTCCCGGTCACCGGTCTCGATGGCCTCCAGGAGCTCGTACATCTCCTCCAGCCCGTACTTCGCGAGGTCCTCGTGGGTGCGGATGCCGGTCCACGGGCAGGCCCCGCGGATCCGGTCCATGACCTGCACGAGGTCGAGGAGGCGGGCGCCGGGCAGGTCGTACGCGCCGGGCAGCAGTTCCAGCGCCGGCATGTCCTCGCGCCCCGAGCCGGCGAGCCGGGCCAGGCCGTCGGTGAGCGCGGAGTCACCCTCGGCGGTGGTGAGGACGACGACGTCCCGGCCGCCGCCCGCCACGCAGTGGTCCACGAGCTCGCGGGCGGTGGCGGTGGCGTGCTCCACGTCGACGCCGGCCTCCCTGAGGTACGGGAGCTGGGGGTGGGCGGGGTCGGCGCAGAGCACGCGATCGGCTTGGCGCAGGGCTTCCCAGGCGGGCCAGGAGAGGAGGCCGGGGGCTACGCGGTGGCTGGTCGTGAGCAGGATGATGCGGCCGGAGTCGTTCACGGGTCGAGCGTACGCTTTCCGCTGGGTGCGGTTCTTTTGGGCCGGTGCGCCGCCGTTGCCGCCCGCGGCGGGCCTTTCCCCGGCCCCGCCCCTTCCCGCACTGGGGCGCATGCCCCAGGCCCCCGGCTGCGGGTGGGTGGGCGCCTGCGGCTGGCCTTTTCCCCTGCCCGCCCCTTCCCGGAACCGGGGAGACCCCGGCCCCCCAACACGCTTCGCGCGTTGTCCTCAAACGCCGGACGGGCTAAAAGATTGAAGACCGGCGCACCCCCGGCCGGCGCTTGAGGCCACCCGGACCCCCACCACACACAACCCGCAGAGGAGAACTACGCCGGGGGAACAGCCTGCGGCTCCGGCCTCAGCCACGGTTCCCGCAGCGGCTGCGCCGTCCCCCGCTTCGCGTCCCAGACTCCGTAGCGCGGGTTGACATCGACCCGCATCGCGTCGGACGTCCGCATGAGGATGTCGTTCGTGCGCGCCGTCCCGAACTTCGCGTCGAGCTTCGCGCGCGTGAGGTCCATCGTCAGGGCCTGGTCGATCTGGTCGGGGGCGATGCCGAGGGTCAGGAAGCGGTTGCGTACCGCGTCGGCGCCGCCGTTCGCGCGCTCGACGGCCGCGCGCTGTTCCTGGAGCTCGCGGCGGCTCACGTCGATGCCGTTGTCGGCGCCGGCGCGCGCGACGATGCGGTACTGGATGAGCCGGATGAGGGTGTCCTGGCCGAGCCGGGCGCTGTTGGCCAGGAGCTGCTGTCCCTGCGGGGAGGACCGCTGCGCGTCGCGTACGTCCGAGACCTGGCTCTGGAGCTGGGTGACGGTGATCCGGTCCTTGCCGACGACGGCCGCGGCGCCCGGGTGCGAGGCGGAGCCGCAGGCGGTGAGGGCGGGGGCCGCGGCGAGGAGGGCGACGGCGGAGACGGAGAGCGCGGTCCTTCGGCGGATCATGGAGCCTCCCGGCAGAGATCGTTCGGTACCTGGACCTGGTGGTGATCGATGGTAAGGAGTCCCTGTGATCCGGGCCACCCGTACGACCAACGATTCGCGGGTGGTTGAGGTGTCCGGCCCTGTCTCAGGCCCTCATCCGGCCCAGCCACTGGAGGGTGTGCCTGATCTCGGCGGGCAGCGGGTGGTGCGGTCCGTGCAGCCGTTCCGCGTCGTGGAGGAGGGCGGCGAGCGTGTCGTGCGCGGCCTGCCGGTCGCCGAGGGACAGCAGCAGATGGCCTGTCCGGCGACGGATCTCCAGCGGGGTGGCGGGGTCGTCGGGGTGGTTCTCGAAGAGCGGGAGCAGCGCGCGGTACTCCGTCAGGGCGGCGACGGCTTCGCCGAGTTGTTCCAGGCACTGGGCGGCCTCGTACTGGAAGCGCAGCACCTGCCGGGCCGCGTGCGGGCCGCTGTCCTGGGCGTACTCCTGGGCGAGCAGCCGCAGTTCGGGCAGGGCGCGGCGGTACTGGCCGTCGTCCATCAAGGTGGCGGCGTACTGCTTGCGCAGGGTCCGTACGACCGTGGAGCGCTCGCCGTGTTCCGCCGCGGCGGCCGGGAGGATCGCGCCGAGGAGGTCGACGGCCTGGGTGATGCCGCCCTGGTCGAGCAGGCGCTTGACCTCTTCCACGGCCTCGGCGACGTCGGGGCCGGCGGCCGGGGGCGGCGGGCCGGCGAGCGCGGTCGCGGCGGGCTGCGCGGGGGCGAAGGCGGCGGGGGCCCGCTCGGGCCAGGGCGCGTGCGGCAGGAGGAAGGGGCGGGTGGGGTTCATCGGCCCGGACGGCGGGGCGGCCGCCGCGCCCGGCACGGGCAGCAGCGGGGCGAGGGCGCGGTATGCCTCCTGGGCGTCGGCGAGCCGGTGCAGCGGGTCTTTCGCGAGCAGCCGCAGGACGAGGTCTTCGAGCGCCTGCGGCACCTCGGGGCGGAGCCTGCGCACGGGTATGGGCGGTTCGTAGAGGTGGCGGTGCAGCACGCCGAGGGCGGTGGACCCGGCGAACGGCACCTCGCCGCTGAGGAGTTCGTGCAGCAGCACGCCCAGCGCGTAGAGGTCGGTGTACGGGCCGACCGCGCCGCCCATGGCCTGTTCGGGGGCCATGTAGGCGGGGCTGCCGATGGGTGAGCCGGTGCGGGTCAGGCGGGTGGTGTCGGTGTCCAGGACGGCCGCGACACCGAGGTCGAGTACGAGCACGGAGCCGTCCGGGCGGACCATGACGTTCCGGGGCTTGAGGTCGCGGTGGACGATGGGCACGGCGTGCACGGCGGAGAGCACCGAGCACAGCTGCGCGGCCACCGAGACGGCCCACTGCCAGGGATAGGGGTCGTGCTCGGCGAGGTGGTCGGCGAGGTCGGCGCCCGGGGCGTACTGCATGACGAGATAGAGCTCCTCGCCGTCGCTGCCCGCGTCGTGGACGGTGACGAGACCGCGGTGGTCGACCTGCGCGGTGACGCGGCACTCGCGGACGAAGCGGCGGCGCATCTCGTCGGCGCCCTCGGTCCCGGCCATCCGGTCGGGGCGCAGCAGCTTCACGGCGACGCGGCGGTCGAGGCGGCGGTCGTAGGCGGTCCAGACCTGGCCCATGCCGCCCTGGCCGATGACGGTGGACAGTTCATAGCGTCCGGCGATGACCCGGCCGTTCACCGCTCGTGCTCCCTGCGGTCCCGGGGCTCCCTGCGGAGCAGATCGCTGAGTTCGTCCAGCTCGGCGCGCACCTGGTCGATGCGCTGGGGCCGGTGCGGCCGCGGCGGGGGCTGCGGCGGGCCGGGCTGCCGGGGCCCCGGGGGCGCCTGGTCCATGGTCACGGCCTGCGCCGACTCGGGCGTGGGCCGCGGGCGCGCGTGCCGGGGGCGGCGCGGGGGCGGGGGCTGGGGAGCGGCGTAGCGCGGTTCGTCCATGTTCCGGGGGGCGGCCATGGGCTGAGGGGGCATCATGTATTGAGGCTGCGTCAGCTGTTGGTGGACATAGGGGTCGCGGGGCTGCTGGGAGTGCGCGTGGCCGGCCGGCCCGGCGCCCGCTTCGCGCTGGATCCTGACGTCGGTGCGGATGTAGAGGGTGAGCGTGGCCGCGGCGAGGAGCATCAGGCCGGCCAGTCCCGCGTCGTCCCAGCCGGTGCCGGACAGCGACTTGCGCATCAGCGAGAACAGCCCGACGGACGCGGCCAGCACGGCCCAGAACAGCGCCCAGTCCTGGGCCCGTCGGCGCATGATGGCGAGCCGGAGCACCGGGACCCAGCACAGGACTCCCACGGTGCACACGGTGAGCACGACGACGACCACCCGGATGGTGATCACTGTCGCCCTGCTGGGGCGCCGAGGCGGCGTGTGGCCTGGGCCGTTCATTGCTTTGCTCCTGGGGTCCTGGTTGTACCTGAGCCTATCTACGACTCCGGCGAGGCCGCCCCAGTTGTACGGATCGGACGGTGTAACAGATCACTCCGGCCGGACGGTGCCGTCCGCCAGCCCGTCGTAGAGCCCCTGGACGAGGTGCTCGCCGAGCCGTTCGGCCTGGCGCAGGGCCTCTTCGAAGGCGGCGACCGCGCGGAAGCGCTCACCGTAGCGGACCTGGTCCGCCGGGGGCATGCGGGGCACCTGGAGGCGGCGGACGTCGAGGCGGGTGGCGGTGGAGGCGTAGCTGCTGGCCTGGCGGCGGCCCGCGGTGCCGCGCAGGAATCCGGCGAGGAACCAGGGGTCGAGGGCGGCCGGGTCGGGGCGCAGCAGGAACAGCCCGCGCCCGAGGGCGGCTCCGGCGGTGGCCTCGTCGACGACGCGGGCGGCGGTGACGTCGCCGAGCACGGGCACGACGACGTCGTCGCGCCGGAGGAGGACGGGCTCCTCGGCCGGCCCCTCGGGGAGGGTTCCGGAGGGTGCGCCTCCGTATTTCACGTCGTGGTCGGTGAGGACGGGCGGGGCCGCCTCGCCGGGGCCGGGCGTGGTGCCGGGGCCGCCCGCGCGCAGCACCAGGGCTCCGGCGCGGGCGAGTTCACCGACGGTGGTGGTGGGCCAGCGGGCCGGACCGGCGGGGTCGGCGGGCCGGCCGGGGGCGAGTTCGGCGGTGCGGCGCAGGGCGAGGGTGAGCCGGTCGTGGACGTCGGCGAGCTCGGCGGTGCCCCCGCCGGGCGCGGGCGGCGGGAGGTGGCGGGCGGGGGCGAGGTCCACGTCGTCGTCGAGGAGGTCGATGACGGGCAGGGAGCGGCAGCGGCCGGGCTGTTCGGGGACGGTGCCGTCGCGGTCGAAGTCCGCCCAGGCGTCGAGCACGGCGCTCCGCACCGCCTGCCAGGGCAGCTTGTCGCGGCCCGCGGCGGCGGTGGGCGCGGGCGCGGCGCCCGCGGTGTCGACGAGCAGGACGTGCGGGGCGGGCGACTGCCGGGCGTCGGGGCGGCGCAGCACCCACAGGTGCAGGGGGATGCCGTAGGGCGGGGCGGCACCGGCGGGCAGGGCGACGACGGCGCGCAGGGCGCCGCGGCGCAGCAGGTCGGCGCGGACGCGGCGGCCGGAGCGGCGGGAGGCGGCGGCCGGGGGCATCAGCAGGACGGCGGTGCCGCCGTCGCGCAGCCGGGCGAGGGCGTGCTGGACCCAGGCGAGCTCGGACTCGGTGCGGGCGGGGAAGCCGTACTCCCAGCGGGGGTCGTAGGCCAGTTCCTCGTGGCCCCAGTTGCGCTCGTTGAAGGGCGGGTGGCACAGGACGGCGTCGGCGGCGGTCCCGGTGAAGGCGTCGGCGCGCAGGCTGTCGCCGGCGTGGACGCGCACGGGGGCGTCGGTGCGCAGGGCGAGGCGGAGCGCGGTGAGCGCGGCGAGGTCGGGGTCGAGCTCCTGGCCGTGGACGGCCGTGGCCCCGAAGGTGCCGGCCGCCGCGTGCAGCAGGCCGCCGGTGCCGCAGGCCGGGTCGAGGACGGCGCCGCTTTGCCCCTGCTGGCCGGCGCCCAGAGCGAGGGCGGCCATCAGCTCGGCTGGGCCCTGCGGGGTGAGGGTGTACTGCCGGGGGTTGGCATCGAGATGGCGGCCGAGCAGGAACTCGTAGACGCCACCGGCGCCGCGCTGCGCGGCGAGTTCGGCGGCGCCGCGCACGAGGGCGGTGGAGGCGGCCAGTTCGGCGGCAGTGGGCAGGGCGACGGGGTGGTCCTCGCCCAGCCGGGCGGTGAGCACGGCGTCCAGCGCGGCGGGCAGCTCCTCGGCCAGCGCGGCGTCACCGAGAGCGGCCAGTTCGAGCCAGGTGGTGGGCCGGTCGCGGACGAGGAGGAGGACGGCGCCCGCGTGCCGGAGGGCGGTGGCCGCTCCGGCGGGGTGGCCGGTGAGCTGCTGCCAGGTCCGCTCGTCCGGGGAGACCTCGGCGAGCTTGCCCTGGCGGCGCAGCCAGTCCTCGACCTCGGCGAGGGCGAAGGCGGGGCTGGTCTCGGTGCCGCCGACGGGCTGCGGGAAGTCGGCGTGGCGGCGCCGCCAGTTGCTGACCGCCGCCCGGCCCACTCCGGCCAGCCGGGCGATCCCGGCCGCGGTCACCTCGGCTGCGCTGTCCGGCACCGGGCTCCTCCCCATCGTCTCCGAGCCATTCGCTGTGGCGTCGAGCATACCCGCGACCCCGGACCGACCCCTTCACAGACGTGAACCGATCCATCACCGTGAACATTGTTGACTCGGTTCACAGCTTCTGTTGTCATTGACCCATCGGTTCACGAACTTCTCCACGCCGAAAGGTGTCAGTGATGGCTCACCACGCCCACCCTCAGAAGCAGCGCAACTGGTTCGCCCGGCACAAGGTGCTCACCGCCGCGGGCGCGATCGTCGCCGTCGTCGCCATCGGCAGCGCGGCGGCCGGAGGGAGCGACGGGGACGACAAGACCACCGCCACCGGGACGGCCACGGACAAGAGCACGGACAAGGCCGCGGACAAGGGCGGCGACAAGGCGAAGAAGAAGGCCGACATGTCCGGCAGCGGCACCTATCAGGTCGGCAAGGACGTCAAGCCCGGCACCTACCGCTCCACCGGCAACAAGCTCGGCTGCTACTGGGAGCGGGCCAAGGACTCCAAGGGCGAACTGGACTCGATCCTCGCCAACGACAACGTCGTGGGCTCCAGCTACGTGACCCTCGGCGCCGACGACAAGGTCTTCAAGACCCGCGGCTGCAAGGGCTGGAACCTCGTCACCGACGAGAAGACCGGCACCCCGAAGAGCGAGGTCCCCGGCAACGGCATGTACCGCGTCGGCGTCGACATCGCCCCCGGCACCTACAAGGCCGACGGCAACAAGTCCGGCTGCTACTGGGAACGCGACAAGGACGCCCTGCACGGCACGGACTCCATCGAGGCCAACGAGAACGTCACCGGCAGCGGCATCGTGACGATCACCCCCCAGGACGCGTACTTCAAGACCAGCGGCTGCGCCGACTGGAAGAAGACCGCCTGACGGCGGGCGACACCGCACCGAGACCGGCCGGATCGGACCGAACCGGACGCGGCGGCCCCTCGTCCTTCCCAGGAGGACGGCCCCGCCCCCGACGGTCCCCGCACGGAACTTTCCGGCAGCCGCCACAGGCGCGCGCGGCATCCTGGACACTTCACTGAGGCCCCGGGACGTCCGGGGAGGAAACCACCGGAGAAGAAGAGGGAACGCGCATGGACCCGGCCGCAGCCGCCACCGGACCGGCACCCGCCCGGCGCGCGGCCGAGGAAGCACCCGCCACCCGGCCCCGCACCACCGGCCCGCGCGCACCCCGGCTCGACCCGTACTGGCTGGCCGGCGCCCTCTTCGTCCTCTTCACCGCGCTGTCCGTGTGCCGGCACCGCAGGATGCTCACCATGTCCTGGGACCTGGGCATCTTCGAACAGGCCATACGCGGCTACGCCCACCTCCAGGCGCCCATAGCCGACCTCAAGGGCCCCGGCACCAATATCCTCGGCGACCACTTCAGCCCGGTCACCGCGCTCGTCGCGCCCTTCTACCGGCTCTTCCCCTCCCCCGTCACCCTGCTCGTCGTCCAGGCCGCGCTGTTCGCCCTCTCCGCGATACCCGTCACCCGGCTCGCCGCCGGGCTGCTCGGCCGCAAGCGGGGGCTGGCCATCGGCATCGCGTACGGACTCTCCTGGGGCGTCCAGCGGGCCGTCGACTTCGACTTCCACGAGATCGCGTTCGCCATGCCGCTGCTGGCGTTCTCCCTCGAAGCCGTCGTCCGCAAGCGCTGGCGGGCCGCGGTGTGGTGGGCCGCGCCGCTCGTCCTCGTCAAGGAGGACCTCGGCATCACCGCCGCCGCCATCGGCGCCCTCATCCTCATCCGGCTGCGCGGCGACCGGAAGCGCACCGGCACCGCCCGCGACACCCGCGCGACCGCCCTCGCCGCGGGCCTGCTCGCCTTCGGGCTCGCCGCCACCGCCCTCACCCTCGGCGTGATCATCCCGGCTTTCAACAGCGGCGGCGCGTACGACTACTGGAACAAGCTCAAGGGCGACGGCGACGGCGGCCCCGCCCCCGTCATCCCCCTCGACTCCGCGGTCCGCACCCTGCTGTGGACCCTGCTGCCCACCACCGGGCTGCTCGCCCTGCGCTCACCCGTGCTGATCGTCGCCCTGCCCACCCTGGGCTGGCGGTTCGTCTCCCACGACGATCATTACTGGAACACCGACTGGCACTACAGCGCCGTCCTCATGCCGGTCGTCTTCATCGCCCTCACCGACGCGCTCACCGGCGCGCACCGCGACCGGCGGCCCTGGCTGCGCTCCTACGCGCACCACCTGCCCGGCGCCGTCCTCGCCGCGGCCCTCGCGCTCACCGCCTCGCTGCCCCTCTACTCCCTCACCCAGGGCGAGACCTACCGCGTGCCCGAGAGCGTGCACGCCGCCGAGAGACTCCTCGCCCGCATACCCGACGACGCCACCGTCGAGTCCGACGTCGGCCCCATAAGCCGGCTCGCGGGCCGCTGCCGCGTCTTCTGGATCGGCGACACCCGCGGCATCACCCCCGACTACGTCGCCCAGCACGTCCTCGACGGCAGACCGCCCGCCGACCTCGTGGCCGACGCCGAGAAACTGCACCCCGGCGCCCGCTACGCCCTCCTCGGCAGCGACGGCGGCTACGCCGTGCTCCAGCGCGTGTAGCCGCCCGCGCCGCTCACGTCACGGCCCGGGTCACGACCCGAGGATCGTCGTCAGGAACTCGCCCGTCCACGCCAGCAGCTCCCGGCCCACCAGCGGCTTGCCGCCGATCGGGCGGGTCGCCGGGCGCGGCACCAGGATCTGCTGCGTCGCCGGCTTCATGACCGTACGCGGATAGAGCCGCTTCAGCCGCAGCTCCTGCGACTCCCGCAGCTCCACCGGGCCGAAGCGCACGTTCGCGCCCTGGAGGGTGATGTCCGCGACGCCGCACGCGCGCGCCAGCATCCGCAGCCCCGCGACCAGCAGCAGATTCTCCACCGGCTCCGGCAGCTTGCCGTAGCGGTCGGTGAGCTCCTCGCGGACCGCGCGGATGTCCTCCTCGCTGTTGGCCGAGGCGATCGCCCGGTACGCCTGGAGGCGCAGCCGCTCACCCGGCGCGTAGTCGTGCGGGACGTGCGCGTCGACCGGCAGCTCGATCTTCACCTCCAGCGGCGCTTCCTCCCCCGCGGATCCCTCGCCTTCCAAAGACGCGCGGTAATCGGCCACCGCCTCGCCGACCATGCGGATGTAGAGGTCGAAGCCCACGCCCGCGATGTGACCCGACTGCTCCCCGCCCAGCAGATTGCCCGCGCCGCGGATCTCCAGGTCCTTCATCGCCACATACATGCCCGCGCCCATCTCCGTGTGCTGGGCGATGGTGGCCAGCCGCTCGTGCGCGGTCTCGGTGAGCGGCTTCTCCGGCGGATACAGGAAATAGGCGTAACCCCGCTCACGGCTGCGGCCCACGCGCCCGCGCAGCTGGTGCAGCTGCGACAGGCCGAAGTTGTCACCGCGCTCCACGATCAGGGTGTTGGCGTTGGAGATGTCGATGCCCGACTCCACGATCGTCGTGGAGACCAGCACGTCGAACTTCTTCTCCCAGAAGTCGACCACCACCTGCTCCAGCGCGCTCTCCCCCATCTGCCCGTGCGCCGTCCGGATCCGGGCCTCCGGCACGATCTCCCGCAGCCGCGCGGCCGCCCGGTCGATGGACTCCACACGGTTGTGGATGTAGAAGACCTGGCCCTCGCGCAGCAGCTCGCGCCGGATGGCCGCGCCGATCTGCTTCTGGTCGTACGGCCCGACGAAGGTCAGCACCGGGTGCCGCTCCTCCGGCGGCGTCGTGATCGTCGACATCTCCCGGATGCCGGTGACGGCCATCTCCAGCGTGCGGGGGATGGGCGTCGCCGACATCGTCAGCACATCCACATTGGCGCGCAGCTTCTTCAGCTGCTCCTTGTGCTCGACGCCGAAGCGCTGCTCCTCGTCGACGATGACCAGGCCCAGGTCCTTGAACTTGGTCTCCGAGGAGAACAGCCGGTGCGTGCCGATGACGACGTCGACCGAGCCGTCCCGCAGGCCCTCCAGCACCGCCTTCGCCTCGGTGTCCGTCTGGAAGCGGGACAGGGCGCGGACGTTGACCGGGAACTGGGAGTAGCGCTCGGAGAACGTCCCGAAGTGCTGCTGCACCAGCAGCGTGGTGGGCACCAGCACCGCCACCTGCTTGCCGTCCTGCACCGCCTTGAAGGCCGCGCGGACCGCGATCTCCGTCTTGCCGTAGCCGACGTCGCCGCAGATCAGGCGGTCCATGGGGACGGACTTCTCCATGTCCTCCTTGACCTCGGCGATCGTCGTGAGCTGGTCGGGCGTCTCCGCGTACGGGAAGGCGTCCTCCAGTTCGCGCTGCCAGGGGGTGTCCGGGGCGAAGGTGTGGCCGGGGGCGGCCATGCGCGCCGAATACAGCTTGATCAGGTCGGCGGCGATCTCCTTGACCGCCTTCTTCGCGCGCGCCTTCGTCTTCGTCCAGTCCGCGCCGCCGAGGCGGTGCAGGGTGGGCGCCTCCCCGCCGACGTACTTCGTGACCTGCTCCAGCTGGTCGGTGGGGATGTAGAGCCGGTCGCCGGGCTGGCCGCGCTTGGCCGGGGCGTACTCCACCAGCAGATACTCGCGGGTGGCGCCCTGGACCGTGCGCTGCACCATCTCGACGTAGCGGCCGACACCGTGCGACTCATGGACGATGTAGTCACCGGCCTGGAGCGTCAGCGGGTCGATGGTCTTCCGGCGGCGGACCGGCATCCGGCCCAGGTCCTTGCTCACGGACTTCTGGCCGGAGAGATCCGTCTCGGTGAGCACGGCGATCTTCAGGCCGGGGTCGACGAAGCCGTTGTCGAGGCTGCCGCAGGAGACGTGCACGACGGACGGCGAGAGGCCGTCGACGTCGGCGTCGAGCCGGGCCGCGATGCCCTCGCCGCCCAGCACCTCGACCGTGCGGGCGGCCGGGCCGTGGCCCTCGGTGACGAAGACCGTGCGCCAGCCGTCGGCCAGCCAGCCCTTGGTGTCCGCGAGGGCCCGGGCGGTGTCGCCGCGATAGGTCTCGGGGGCGTGCATGCCCAGCTTGAGCGTGTCGCCGTCGCCCTCCTCGTCGGCCGCGAAGGGGCTGACCGACCACCACATCATGCCGAGCTCGCGGGCACGGTCACGGACATCCGCGATGCCCCACAGGGAGGCCGCGTCCACATCGATCGGCGCCTCGCCGCCGCCCGCCGTCGCCGCCCAGGACGCCTGGAGGAACTCCTGGCTGGTGGCCACGAGGTCGGCCGCCCGGGTGCGTACGCGCTCCGGGTCGCAGACGACGGCCATGCTGCCCGCCGGGAGGACGTCCAGCAGCAGCTCCATGTCGTCCACCAGGACGGGGGCGAGGGACTCCATGCCCTCCACGGCGATACCCTCGGCGATCTTGCCGAGGAGCTCGCCCAGCTCCGGGTGCTCCTCGGCGAGCGCGGCGGCCCGCTCGCGCACGCTGTCGGTCAGCAGCAGCTCACGGCAGGGCGGCGCCCACAGGCCGTGCTCGGCGGCCTCCAGGGACCGCTGGTCCGCGACCTTGAAATAGCGGATCTCCTCGACGTCGTCGCCCCAGAACTCCACCCGCAGCGGGTGCTCCTCCGTCGGCGGGAAGACGTCCAGGATGCCGCCGCGGACCGCGAACTCACCACGCTTCTCGACCAGTTCGACCCGGGCGTACGCGGCGGCGGCGAGCGCCTCGGTCACCTCGCCGAGGTCGGCGCTCTGCCCGGCGCGCAGCGCGACGGGCACCAGGTCGCCGAGCCCCTTGACCTGCGGCTGGAGCACGGAGCGCACGGGCGCCACGACCACGCTGACCGGGCCCGCCGCCGGGTCGTCCGCGCTCGGGTGCGCCAGCCGGCGCAGCACGGCGAGCCGCCGGCCGACCGTGTCCGAACGGGGCGAGAGCCGCTCGTGCGGCAGCGTCTCCCAGGCCGGATACTCCGCGATGCCGTCCGGCGGCAGCAGCGAGCGCAGGGCCGCCGCCAGATCCTCCGCCTCCCGCCCGGTGGCGGTCACCGCCAGCACGGGCCGCTGGGCCTCCCGCGCGAGCGCGGCGACGGCGAAGACCCGCGCGGCGGGCGGACCGACCAGATCGACGTGCGGCCGGTGGCCGTCGGAGGCGGCCTTCACCGCTTCGGCGAGCGCCGGATCATTGACGACGGCGTCGAGCAGACCGTGCAGACTCATGAAGGGCTTCCGTCCCGGGGGTGGGCAACGCGAACGGCCCGACGCGTGGATGACGGGCCGGGGCTGGCTCCCAGCGTACGACGGGGGGCTGACAGCCGCGGCCGGACCGCACGCCCGGTCAAAGGGGCCAGGCGGTGACCTGGACGTTGTACAGCCGCTGCTGCCGGACGACCGTCAGGTACCGGGCGCGCTACGACGGCGAGACCGTGACGTCCCCGCCCTGTGTGTGCGCCTTGATCCCGTGCGCGGAGCGGTCGTCCGTGGGGACCGTGACCTTGCGCGTGCCGCCCTGTGTCGAGGCTTCCACCGCGTAGGAGTCCCGGGGCACGTGGATCCTGACGTCGCCGCCCTGCGTGCGGCCGTCCACGGAGTCCGGCACGCGGGTGAAGGTCGCCGTGACGTTCCCCCCGCTCGTCCGCGCCGTCGCCTTCCGCGCCGCGGAGTCCTCGATGATCACGTCACCGCCGCTGGTGTGCGCGGCGATCTCACCGGACGTGCCGCGCACGGTGATGTTCCCGCCGCTGGTGCGCAGGTCGACGGCGGCCGTGCGGGGCACGAGCACCTCGACGTTCACGGTGCACCGGTGGTCCGACCCGCCGCAGTCGTCGCGCTCCAGCGTGAAGCGGCCGTCCTTCAGGCTGTGCCGGGGGTCGGGCTCCTGGCTGCTGTACTCGTACTTCTCCGTCACCCGCGCCGGCCCGCTCCCCTCCATGGGGACGACGGTGATGCTCCCGCCGTTGGTCGCGGCGTCGACGACCTTGACCTCGCCGTCGAGCGTGTACGTCCGCTCGGCCCTCTTCGTCGGCCCGTCGATCACCGAACAGCCGGCGGTCAGCACGGCCGCTGCCGCGCAGGAGAGAACGACGAGGGGAACGAGGCGGCGGGCCATGGCGGTTGGGGGCTCCTTCTGCTGGGACTTCTGCCGAGACACGATCAGGTGAAGAAGTCCATTGTCGGCGCGACATCACCGCCGGGGTCTCGGCCCGCGGGACGAGGTCCTCCCTAGGGGACGCGTGGTTCCCGCCCGGGCCGGTGGGCTGACGCGGCGGAGCGCGGAGCGCTACTGTGGAGTGGTCCCCGCCCACGGAGGGCAAGTCCGCGGACGAGGACCGAGTCGGGAACCGTCAGTCCGCCCCTAGTACATCTGGGGGCGGACTGGTTCGGACGGTCACCCACCCCGCATCCACCTCCACAGTTCCCGGATCACCGCGGTGATCCGCTCGTGCAGGGGCTTCTTGCGGTGGCGTCCCACGGACGCTCCCCGCCTACAGGTGCGGCCGTTGCCGGTGGCCGCTCCGGAGGAGACCCGGATCGGGCCCCCTGGGCGAGAAGCCCGAGACTCAAAGGGGACTCCTCGTGGAGGGGAGCGCACCGCGGTGCGCCTGTCGACGACCTAGCCGCTCCCGCGCCGCCGATTGACCCTTCCGAGCGCGAATCACCCTGCTGGGGCGGGCACTTGTGCGCTTGTCCCCCCTCGGAAAAAGGGGGGGCCCGGCCCGAACGCGCACCCCCGTGGCGCGTTCGGGCCGGGCCCGGCGGAAGGGGCAGAGGTCTGCCCGTCGGTCAGTCCGTCGCGATCGCGTTCAGGACGTTCATCCGGCCCGCCCGGAACGCCGGGACGAGCGCGGCCAGCAGGCCCACCACAGCGGAGCCGATGAACACGGTGATGATCGTGGGCCAGGGGATGTCCAGCACCCCGAGGCCCTCCAGGGCCAGGAGCTTCTGGGCCACGGTGCCCCAGGCCATGCCCAGGCCGAGGCCGAGGAGGGCGCCGAAGAGGGCGATGACCACCGACTCCAGGCGGATCATGCGGCGCATCTGACGGCGGGAGAGGCCGATGGCGCGCATCAGGCCGATCTCCCGGGTCCGCTCGACGACCGACAGGGCGAGGGTGTTCACGACGCCCAGGACGGCCACGATGATCGCGAGGGCGAGGAGCCCGTAGATCATGTTGAGCAGCTGGCCGATCTGGTCCTTGATCAGCTTCTTGTAGTCGGACTGGTCGCGGACCTTGATCTGCGGGTAGCCCTCGACCGCGGCCTTGAGGGAGGCGGCGGCCTCCTTCGTCTGCCCGTCGGCGGCCTTGGCGAGGATCATGCCGGTCAGCGGCATCTTGTCGGCGGGCAGGTAGCTCTTCGCGGTGGCGATGTCGAGGTACATCGCGCCCTTGTCGATGCTGGTGTCGTCCGAGGTGATCGCGCGGACCCTGAGCTCGGCGGGCCGGCCGCCGGTCATGACGACGGTCAGCCGGTCGCCGAGCTTGATGCCGTGGTCCTTGGCGTAGCCCTCGGGCACGGACATGGCGTCCTTGGCGTACGCGTCCTTCAGCCTGCCCTGGACGGTCTCCGAGCGGAGGTCGTCCGGGTAGGTCGGGTCGGTCGCGTTGAGCCGCTCGGTGCCGGTCTTCCCGTCGGGCGTGGTGATCTTGGCGACCACACCGACGTAGCGGGTGAAGTGGTCGACGTGACCGGCCGAGGTGACGGCCTTCTCCGTCGCCGGGGTGATCGGGTTGCCGCCCTGGTCCTGGATGATGAAGTCCGCGCCGACCGACTTGTCGAGCTGGTCCGTGGCCGAGGCGACCATCGAGGAGCCGACGACCGACAGGGCGGCGACCAGCGCGAGGCCGATCATCAGGGCGGAGGCGGTGGCGCCCGTACGGCGCGGGTTGCGCAGCGCGTTGCGCTCGGCGAGCCGGCCTACGGGGCCGAAGACCCGCAGCACGACCGCGCTGATCACGCGGACGACCAGCCCGGCCAGCAGCGGGGCCACCACCACGAAGCCGATCAGGGTGAGCGGGATACCGAGGGCGATGAGGCCGCCGCCGGCGGTCGCCTTGTCCGCGTTCGCCGCGGCGACGAGCGCGAGCGCCCCGAGGCCGGTCAGGACCAGGCCGATGGCGGCCCGCACCTTGCCCGCCTTGCCGTCGGCCGGGGTGCCCGCGTCGCGCAGGGCGGACATCGGGGAGATCTTCCCGGCCCGGCGGGCGGGCAGGAAGGCGGCCAGCACGGTCACGATCACACCGAGCGCGAGGCCCACCACCGGCGTCGTGGCCTTCACGGTCAGCTCGCCCATGTCGAGCTTCATGCCCAGGGAGCCCATGAGCTCCATCAGGCCGACGGCCAGCGCGATGCCACCGCCGATGCCCAGGACGGAGCCGACGACGCCGAGCAGCAGCGCCTCGGCCAGCACGGACCGCAGGACCTGTCCGCGGCCGGAGCCGATGGCCCGCATCAGGCCGATCTCCCGGGTGCGCTGGGCGACCAGCATGGAGAAGGTGTTGACGATCAGGAAGATGCCGACGAGGACGGCGATGCCGGCGAAGCCGAGCAGCGCGTACTTCAGCACGTCGAGGACGGACCCGATGTCCTTCTTGTTCTCCTCCTTGGTCTCCGCGGCGGTGTGCACGGTGTAGCCCGTGCCGATGGCCGCGGTGACGCGCTCCTTGAGCTGCTCGTCGCTGACGCCGGAGGCGGCGGTCAGGCCGTAGCCGCTGTACACGGTGGTGCTGCCCAGCAGCCGGGCCTGGGCGGACGCGGTGTCGAAGTAGAGGACCGCGGCACCGGGGTTGGTCGACCGGTACGTGGCGATGCCGACGACCTTGACGGTGAAGTCGCCCGGGGCGGCGATCACGCGGAGCGTGTCACCGGTCTTGACCTTGTGCTTGTCGGCGGTGTCGGAGTCGAGGACGGCCTCGCCCGCGCCGCGCGGCTCATGGCCGCTGGTGATCTCGACGGACTTCTTCTGGCCCTCGTCCCAGTTGGTGCCCACGGTGGGGGCGCCGGAGCTGGGGCTCAGGCTCTCGTTGTCGCGGTTCGCGACGGTGATCTGCTGGCTGGTGACGTGCGGCTCCACCCCGGCGACACCGTCGACCTTGGAGAGCTTCCCCAGGAGCGACGCCGGCAGGGTCTGCGGCTTGCCGGTCTGCTGCGCGTCGTCGTCCTTCTCGGGGCTGACCGAGACGTCCGAGGCGGTCGAGGCGAAGAGCTTGTCGAACGTGGCGTTCATGGTGTCGGTGAAGACGAGCGTGCCGCACACGAACGCCACCGACAGCAGGACGGCGACGGCGGACAGCGCCATGCGTCCCTTGTGCGCGAGGAAGTTGCGCACGGAGGTCTTGAAGATGGTCACGACACCCGTCCGCGGGCGTCGAAGTGCTTCATGCGCTCCAGGACCGCGTCGGCGGTCGGGCTGTACATCTCGTCGACGATCCGGCCGTCGGCCAGATACAGCACCCGGTCCGCGTAGGAGGCGGCGACCGGGTCGTGGGTGACCATGACGATGGTCTGGCCGAGCTCGTCCACCGACTGACGCAGGAAGCCGAGCACCTCGGCACCGGCCCGCGAGTCGAGGTTCCCGGTCGGCTCGTCACCGAAGATGATCTCCGGGCGGGCCGCGAGGGCACGCGCCACGGCCACCCGCTGCTGCTGACCGCCGGAGAGCTGGTTGGGCCGGTGCTTCAGACGCCCCGCCAGACCCACGGTCTCGACGACCCGGTCCAGCCACGCGCGGTCCGGCTTACGGCCCGCGATGTCCATGGGCAGCGTGATGTTCTCCAGCGCCGTCAGGGTCGGCAGCAGGTTGAACGCCTGGAAGATGAAGCCGATCCGGTCCCGGCGCAGCTGCGTGAGCTTCTTGTCCTTGAGCCCCACTATCTGGGTCTCGTCGAGGAAGATCTGGCCGGAAGTGACGGTGTCGAGACCGGCCAGACAGTGCATCAGGGTCGACTTGCCCGAGCCGGACGGGCCCATGATCGCGGTGAACTGCCCACGGGCGATGTCCACGTCGACATGGTCCAGCGCCACGACCCGGGTCTCCCCCGCGCCGTACGCCTTGACGACCTGACGGGCCCTCGCCGCGACGGCCGCATGCCCTCCACTGCCCCCGGTCCTGGGAATCGATACGGCGGTTGTCACGGTGGATCTCCTATGTCTGCGGTGTCCGCTGCGCCCTGCTGCGCGCGTCACTGAGGTACCTGCTCAGCCTGCTGGAATCCGGCCACGGCCACATTGGTGGCTGTATGTGTCTTCGAGGTGGGGCTACCCCCACCTCCGCGCTCCGGCCGTCAGGAAAAGGCTAGGGAGCGATCTGGAGGCGTTCCTCCTGCTGCGGTACGACCGCGGGGCGGGGGCGAGGAGGAGGCGTGCGGGAACATCCCCTAGGGGTCGCTCCGTTGCGCCCGCCCCCGCCCTCAGGGTCGACAACCGCATATAAGCGGACGAAGCATACGCAATACGGGCGGTTTCGCTCATCGGGAGATCACCGGGGGGAAACGAAGCGCGGAGAATGCGTGAAGCCTGGCCCGCGGCAAGACAATTGCGGTCAGAGGGAATTAGTGTTCGGCTTTGATGGTCGAGGGGGGCGACGTGCCACCCCTTCGAACCGGCCGCCGGTCTTTCGAAGGAAGCAGCCCGTGAAGATTCTTCCCACGCGCGCCGCGAGCGTCTCCCGGCAGGGCCTGTGCACGGCCCTGCTCGTCGCCAGCCTGACCGCGGCGGTCGGCGTCAGCCCCCCGCACCACACCGCCGATGCCGACGAGCCGACCCCGGGCCCCGACAACCCCCAGTCGCTGCCCCACGGCACCCCCAACCTCACGCTGCCCGACCTCAGACCCCACTCCCCCGGCGGCCTCCCCGGCACGCCCGGCGCGGGCGGCGACAAACCCGACGGCTCCACCGGCATCCCCGCGACCGCCCTCGACGCCTACAAGAAGGCCGAGGCCCAGGCCCGCACCGAGCTGCCCGACTGCCACATCCCCTGGCAGCTCATCGCCGGCATCGGCAAGGTCGAGTCCGAGCACGGCACCATCTACGGCACCCACCTCCTCCCCGACGGCACCACCGACAAGCCGATCCTCGGCCCCGCGCTCACGGGCCGCGAATTCGCCCTGGTCCGGGACACCGACGGCGGCTTCTGGGACGGCGACACGCAGTACGACCACGCCGTCGGCCCCATGCAGTTCATACCGTCCACCTGGAAGCACATCGGCGCGGACGGCAACGGCGGCTACAAGAACCCCAACAACATCTACGACGCCGCCCTCGGCACCGCCCGCTATCTGTGCGCGGGCGGCCGGGACATGAACAAGCCGGGGGATCTCGACAAGGCGATCCTCAGCTACAACCCGTCACGCGCGTACGTCAAGAGCGTCGTCGCGTGGATGCGCGCGTACCAGAACGGCGATGTCGCGGCACTGCCGGACCCCTCGGGCAGCCCTTCCGCTCCGCGGTTCCCGGGGGGCAACACACCGAGCTCGCCGAGCGCACCCAGCTCGCCCAGCACTCCTGGCACGTCGCGGCCTTCGCCGCAGCACAGCCAGAAGCCGAGCGCTCCCAGCACCCCGGGCAAGCCGAAGCCGTCCGAACCGAGCAAGCCGTCGAAGCCCTCGGAGCCGACGAAGCCGACGCCTCCTGCGCCCACGGCCGCCCAGTTGGAGCGGGTCGGGGCCGCGCAGTGGTCGGCGACGGTGGGCGAGACGTTCACGGAGCGGGCGCGCGTACGGGCTCTCACCGACGGCGGAAAGCCGGTGGCGGGGGCGCACGTGCGCTTCGAGATCCTGGCCCCCGCCAAGGCCCACTTCGACGGAAAAGACGCTGTCTTCGCCACCGCCACCACGGGCCCGGACGGCACCGCCATCGCACCGGTGGTCATCGCGAACGACCAGACGGGCCAGTTCTTCGTGCGCGCCACCGTCGAGGGCCGGGACATCACACCGATCGACTTCTCGGCGACGGTCAAGCCGATGCCTGTGCAGTCCGTGGTGCTCGTGGGCGACAAGCCGCCCATGCCCGCACCTTCCGGCACCTTCGGCGCGATCCAGGTCCGGACGCTCGCCAAGGACAAGACGCCGCTCGCGGGTGTCACCGGCATGACGGCGACCGTTCTGGCGGCGGACGAGAAGACGCCGAGGGCCATCGGGCCCTACTTCAAGAAGGACGGCAAGGCGGTACGGACGATCACTCTCGGGCCGACGGACGAGAAGGGGTCGGTTACCCTGCCGGAGCTGTTCGCGGACGCGAACCCTGGGCCCTATACGTTGCGGATCGCGACGGCGGACGGGCAGGAGCTGATAATCCACTTGACGGTGAAGGCGTCCTAGCCGCGAGCGACACGGGCCCCACCGGTCTTCCGGGTGCGGGCCCGTGGCGCCTGCGGCGCTCTTTCCCCTACCCGCCCCTTCCCGAAACTGGGGGCAAGCCCCCAGGCCCCCGCAACACGGCTTCGCCGCGTTGTCCTCAATCGCCGGACGGGCTGAAATACAGCCCGCACTTGCCCTCCGGGCGGGAGGGGGTGGGGCTGGAGGGTGGGGTTCTGGAACGCGGTGCGTTTTCAGGGCACTCCATGCGCATGACCCGCAGCGCACCGCGTTCCAGGTCCCCAGCCCGGAAGACCCACCCCCGGCACCCACCACAAACCAAGCCCGGCCGGCGATTGAGGCCACCCGAACCGCAAGGCACAAACACCCCGCACCCGACAACGGCGAACCCGGCGCGGCGCCCCCGCCGCAGGCGGCAACGCACCCGCACCCACATCAATCCGCCGCGTCAGCCACCGGCTTACCCGTAAGCGCCGCCAAAGAATGCCGCACATGCGCCATATGCGATCGCAACTCCTCCCGCCGTTCCTCATGCTCACGCAGCACCCGCTCCGTGTCACGGACAATCCGCTCCTCGCGGACACGGGCCTGCGCGATCAGAGCGGCGGCCTGGGCCTCCGCGTCCTCCTGCCCATGGCGAGCCGCCTCCTCCGCCTCCGCGTAGCGGCGCTGGGCCTCGGCGAGGGCGTTGCGGCCGTACTCCTCCATGGCGGCGACGCGGACGTCGAGCGCGGCCTCGTGCTCGGCGATCTCGTGGCCCGCCGCGTCCCAGCGCTCCGCGTGGTCCTTCTCCTGCTCGGCGAGAGCGTCGGCGGTGCGCTCGCGCATCTCCTTCAGCGAGGTCACCGCCTCGACGCGGCGCGCCTTCGCCTCGCGCTGGGCGACGGCGCGCACGTCGTCGGCGACGGACAGCGCGGCCAGCCCGGCCTGCCGCGCCCAGTCCTCCGCCTCGGCGCGGACCTCGGTCGCGTACGCGTGCGCGGCGTCCCGCACCGCCCGCCCGTGCGCGTCGGCGGCGTCCATCAGGGACGTCGCCTCCGCCTCCGCCCGCTCGCGCAGGCCCGCCGCCTCGGCCTGCGCCGTGAACAGCAGGCCCTGCGCGCGGTGGCCCAGCGACTCGTACGTCTGCGGCGGCAGCTGCTGCACCAACTGCCGCAGCCGCGCGACCTCGTCCTCCATCTCGCGCGCGAGCACCGTCAGCCGCGCCGCGCGCTCCCACGCCTCGTCACGGCGCCGCTCGCACTCGACGAGGGCACGGTCCACCTGTTCAGGGCGGTAACCACGGCCCCGTACCACGGTGAAACCGTCAGGAGATACCGATGAACTCATCCTCGAAGCCCCTCATATCCCGGACAACCGAATGACGCGGTCCGGCGCACATCATTCCTGTACGGCGCGAGTGCCCAGAACCCGACACTCCGCCCGCTTCCTCCCGCAAGGTTGTGCCGACCGACGGCGCGGGGCGCCCGCCCCTTCGTCCAAGGGTCGAACGCCCCGCGCCGTCGACACATCGGCCGGCCCCTAGAAGAGACCGTCCCACATCTGCTCCACCAGCACCGCCCACCAATTCTCCGGCGCCGCCAGGGCGGCCGGGTCGAGCGCCGCCAACTGCTCCTGGAAGTCCACGGTCCAGCGGCCGGCCTGTTCCGGCGTCAGACCGTAGCGCCAGCGCCACATCTTGCCGAGCAGCGCCAAAGAGCGAACGAACTGAGGGAGGCTCGTGTTGACGAACTGCGGCGCCACGGAACCACCGTCCGCCCCCGCCTCCATCGGCACGGCCACGATGTGCGCCGTGCCGTACTGCACACACAGCTGACGGCCGTAGTCACTGCCCACCACCAGATACGAGCCCGCGTCCGGCGCCGGGCGCACCCCGCGCTCCGCCGCCAGCTCCGCCAGCGTCGGCACCGGGCGGCCGGGCTGCGCCTGGCCCCAGAAGAACGGGCCGAGGTCCACCGGCAGGCCCGCCCACACGAGCGTCTGCGCCACGACGTCCGGCACGCCCTGCCGCGAGACCGCGCGCTGCTCGAACCGGAACACACCCTGCGGACCGAACGACTCCGCCAGCTCCCGGGCGATGACATCCGGCCCGACCGGCGGCAGTTGGGCCGAGCCCGACAGCGGCACCCGGTTCGGCGCCGGCCGCGCCGGGCCGTCGGCCACCTGGTGCAGCTCGCCCTGATGCTCAATCAGATGCCGCATGCCCTGCTGCCGGGTCGGCAGGTCCCGGCCGTACGCGGCGGTGTGGCTGATCCGCACCTGCGGCCAGGTCTCCCGCACCATGCGCGCGCAGTAACCGCCCGGCAGATCACAGGACTCCAGCTCCGTGTGCAGCTCCAGCACCTGCTGCGGCGGCACATTCATCGCCCGCAGCTCGTGCAAGATCTGCCACTCGGGGTGCGGCGTCCCCGGCGCGCTGCGCCGGATCAGCTGCTGCTCCGAACCGTCGGCGGCGCGGTAGCGCAGTACGGCCATATAGCCGGGCCCCACGGTGGGCACCCCGGCGGGCTGCGGCGGATAGCCGTAACCCCGCGGGGCGGCGGGTCCCTGCGGGGCACCGGGAGCGCCGGGGCCCGCGAGCATCGTCGCCGCGTGGTGCACGGGCGCGCCGGGCACACCGGGCGGCTGCCCGGGAACGCCCGGAGCACCGGGAGCGTGCGGCACGCCGACGCCCGGCGTACCGGGCCCGGCGAGCATCGTGGCCGCGTGGTGCACCCCACCGGGTCCCTGCGGGGCGCCGGGATGCTGGGGTGCGCCGGGAGCCGCCGGAACACCGGGAGCGCCCGGGGCGGCGGGCATGCCGGGAGTGCCCGGACCGGCCAGCATCGTCGCGGCGTACGCGGCACCGGGGCCCTGCGGGGCGCCCGGGGGCTGGGGAGCTCCGGGGGCACCCGGAGGCTGCGGGGCGGCCGGGCCCTGAGCGGAGCCCGGGGCACCAGGAGCCCGAGGCGGCCCAGGAGGCTGCCCCGGAACACCGGGAGCGCCAGGAGCATGCGGCACGTGCGCCCCACGCGCACCCGCCCGCCCCGAAGCACCAGGGGCACCAGGGGCTGCCGGAACACCCGGAGCAGCGGGGGCACCAGGCACGCCCGGAGCACCGGGCACACCAGGCTCGGCCAGCATCGTGGCCGCCGCGTGCGCCGCTCCGGCACCAGGCGCACCAGGCGCACCGGGCACACCAGGAGGACCGGGCGGTACGGGCGCACCGGTGCCCGGAGTGCCCGGCGCACCCGGGGCGTTGGGCGGCTGGCCGGGCACACCAGGAGGCCGCGGCCCCGCGGCCGGAACCGGCGGAGCGGCCGGAGCCGGCGGAGCGGCCGGAGCCGGCCCATTTGTGGCCGACGCCCCCGGACCCGCCGGGTCCTCGAGCGCCGGGGCGATCGCCGTACGCGGCAGCGCGCTGCCCGCCGGCATCAGCGCCGTCTTGGCCTCGGGCCCCACCGCGGGCGCCGGGAAGTCGTCCTCGTCCGCGCCCGACAGGGCGGGGGCGAGCACCGTGGCGGGCAGCCCGACGGAACGGTCCCCGTCGTCCTCGTCCGCGTTCGCGTCGGCCCAAGGCGGCGCCGAGGCGTCGGCGGCCCCGCCCGTGGCCGAGGACGCGCCCGCGTCCGGCCACACGGAAGCGGAATCCGTCTCCGACGCGGAGGGAGCGTCGGGCCAAGCGGACGCGCTGCCCGTAGCCCCACGCTCCGGGCCCGAAGCAGCCGCAGGCGCACCCGGCGCGGAGGGAGCATCCGGCCATGCGGACGCACCGGCCCCAGCCCTGCCGGCACCGTCCGGCCCCGCAGCGGCCGCCGCCGCACCGGCACCCGGTACAGAAGCCGCACCCGCGGCGCCACCGCCCGTGCCCGACGTGCCGGCCGTACCCACCGCAGGCGCATCCGCCCCTGACGCAGCAGAAGCATCCGGCCAAGCCGACGCGCCGGCCGACGAACCGGCCGACCCACCGGAACCCGCCGTCGCAGCAGCGCCGTTCGCACCCGCGCCCGAAGCACCGGCCTCATCCGTCGCGGCCACCGCAGGCACGACCGCATCCGGCGAACCCTGCGCCACAGCGGCGCCACCCTGGCCCACGCCCGCCGCAGGCGGACCCGCGGCCCCCGACGCCACTCCCCTGCCCTCGGACGAATCCGTCCCGGGCGCCGACGTCGCGTCCGACCAGGCCGAGGCCGGCCGGTCGCCCCGCGTACCGGACGCCGTGCCCGAAGCCGACGCCCGCCGGTCCGGGATGCCGATCGCGTCCGCCGCGTCCTGGAGCCACTGCGGCGGGCTCAGCAGGAAGGACGTCGCCTCCAGGTCCAGCCGCTTCGGCGGCGCCCCGTCCGGCGGCGGCAGTTGTTCGTCCACGGCCCCGTACTCCTCCTCGTACCGGCGGATCACCTCACCCACCGGCAGCCCCGGCCACAGCGTCGTCTCGCCGCTGTCCCGGGCTATCACCAGACGGGCCCGGCCGCCGTCCGACGTCGGGCCGTCCTCGCGGTCCTCCGCCCACACCACGAAGCCCAGGTCGAACTCCCGCACCCGCACCTCACGGTGCTGATACGCCGGCACACCGCCGTTGACCCAGCGCTCCGCGCGCTCCTGTGCTTGCGCGAACGTCACCATCCCGCGCTCACCCCTCCACCGGGACGGCGTACGCGAAGCCACCGTCGACCATCAGGTTCGCCACCGTCTCCAGCTCCGGCGGGCCACCGGCCAGCCGGGAGAGAAACGCGTCGAAGTCCTCACCACAAGGCAGCAGCAACCGCTCCACCCGCTCCTGCACCGTCCAGCCGTCCCGGTCACGGGCATCGTCGAACGGACAGAACCACACCGTGCCGGGCGACTCGCCCTTCACCTTCACCGCGAGGACACCGCCCTGCACGAAGCCGACACCCAGATAGTCCTTGGTGAAGTGGTCACGCAGACACTTGTTCACATAGACCAGGTCGTTGACGGCCGCGTCGTCGCGCACCGTGAAGAACGGCTGGTCGATCAGGAGCCCCAGCTCCGCGTCCAGCGCGGCACCCACCGGCGCACAGCCGCCCGCCGCCTTCAGAAAAGCGCGGTACGCCCCCGGCAGCCGGTAACCGAGATCCTCCTCGACGCCCTGGACCTGCTCCTCCGTCACCGCCAGATCCCGCTGCGGCAGCGCGAAGTGCACCGGACGCGTCTCCTGCAACGGCCGCGTGCCCCGCTTGTCCTGGTCCACCGCCGCCGTCGCCAGCCCCGCGTGATGCCGCAACAGCGCCTTCACCTCGACCGGGACCAGCTCCAGCCGCCGCGTGCCCGCCACGTGGTGCCACGTCCAGCCGTGCGGCGTCGCCACGCTCGGCAGACTCGCCCACAACTCGTGCCCGGCCGCGTGCTGCGCGGCGTTCGCCGACACATAGTCCGTCAGCCGCAGCTCGTCGACACCGAAGCCCTCCGGCGGCTCCGCGATCTCAGCGGCCGCACGCGCGTACGGCGAGAAATCCGGGAAACCGTCCTCGTCCACCCGTACGCCCTTGGGATAGCGCGCGGCACGGACCGGATCCGGGAAGTGCACGACCTGCCCGGCATAGGCCGTGTTCGGTGGCGCGGCGTGCTGCCCGAGCCGACCTGTCGTCATGGCGGATGCCCCCTGCTGACTCTGTCACCTGACGCCCAGGACACGTGCGGCGGACACCGCGGGCCACCGGGCCACCGGCCGCGCCACGGGGCGGCCCGGCCGGTCGGTGTCCCCATGGCCGAGAACACCCCGTTCGGCACAGCCTATGCGCTGCGGCGAGGCGGGCACCGCGCAGCGGACCGCACGCACCGCGCCACGCCGCCCCCGCCCCGGCGGCCGTCCCCCGGCACCGCATCCCATAGTGATCACACGACACATGAACACCACACGGCACGCACCCAACCCCGACCTGACTTCCACACCCGCCATCCCATTTGGCAGGCTGATCCCCGCAACAGGGGGATTGCACGGGAGGGAAGAACCACCATGCACACGACTCAGGACCGCCAGCCCGTGGACGAACGCGCCTCCGCACCCGGAGATCCCCGGCTCAGCTGGAGCGCCACCGACGACGCGGACAGACCGCCGGCGCTGCTCCACCGCCGCGACGGCATCCTGCCCGCCGTCGCCGCCGCGCTCTCCGTCCGCGGCGAGACCCTGACCTGCACCGCGGGCAAGGCCGACCAGCCGCCGACGCTCCACCCGCTCGTCCAGGACTTCCTCGACACGCTCACCAGCGACCGCCGCGAACGCTTCACCGGCCGCTGCCCCGAGGCCGTGCTCCTCACCCGCTACCTCGGCGTCTTCGAAGCGGGCCGGAGCAAACGCGCCGCCCGCAAACCGCTCACCCACAGCGAGGCGAAACGCGCCCTGAAACACGCCAAGCTCACCGCCCGCCACATCCGCGAGGACGGCGACCCCCGGCACGGCGGCTACGCCGCCCCCTGCCGCTCCTGCACGGCCCTCCTCGCCCACTTCGGCGTACGGAGTGTGGACCCCGCCGCCCCGACCAACGGCAAGGGCTGACCCATGCGCGCCTTCGAACGCACCGCCGCCACCCGCTTCCCCGTCGCCGTCGACGCCGCTCTCCGCGAGGCCGGCTGGCAGCCCGGCCGCTGGGACATCAAGGCCGCCGAGAACTGGGCCGACGCGCTGCGCGCCCACACCTCCCCGGCCGGCCACCGGCACACCGTCTTCCCCGCGGCCGTCGAGGCGTGGGCCGAATTCGGCGGGCTGCACATCACCGCCCCCGGACCCGGGCGCCACATCGCGCCGACGCCCTTCCACATCGACCCGCTGCACGGCCTGCACCTCGCCCGCACCGTCGCCGACCTCGGCCGCGCGCTGGGCGCCGAGGTGTGCCCCCTCGGCCAGGAGGCGGACGGGCAGGCGCTGCTCGCCATCGACACCCACGGGCGGGTCTACAGCCTCGACCACAGCGGCGACTGGTATCTCGGCTCGGACATCGACCGCGCCATCGGCACCCTCGTCACCGGCGCCCGCCCCTCCCGCCTGTCGGCGGGACCGCGCGCGTAGAGCCCGGCACAGGCGCGCCACACCACCCTCACCGGGGTCGACATCCAGCCAAAAGCAGGGCGATATCCGGCCTGATTCAGGCCGCCATCCGGCCCTCCCCCGACGGGATCACCGCCGAGACCCGGAAACCACCCACATCCGTCACACCAGCCACAAAGACCCCACCAAGCGCCGACACCCTCTCACGCATCCCCACCAGGCCATTGCCACCGCTCGGCAGACCGACATCCGCGCCACCGTCCGAAGGCCCGTTCTCCACCTGGAGCGCCACCTCACCCTCCCGGTGGGCGAGCCGCACGACCGCCTTCGCACCCGGCGCGTGCTTGTGCACATTCGTCAGCGCCTCCTGCACCACGCGATAGGCCGTGCTCTCCACCCGCGCGCCGTGCGAACGCTCCTCACCCTCCACACACAGCTCCACCACCATGCCCGCCGCCCTCGACAGACCCACCAGATCCTCGAGCCCGTCCAGACACGGACCCTCACCGGCCACGGCCTCCTCCACCGCCCCGGCGACCGCCACACTCTCCGACACCCGCGCCGAAGCCACCGCGGCGACCTCCGCCAACCGCTGCGAATCCGCCGCCGACGACTGCGCGGCCACCGAACCGTCCGACGACGTCCGCAAGACCCCCAGCATCTCCCGCAGCTCCGTCAGTGCCTGCCGCCCCATGTCACCGACCAGACCCGCGTTCTTCGACGCCTTCTCCGGATCCTTCAGCGCCACCGCCTGCAACGCCGCCGCGTGCACCACCATCAGCGACACCCGGTGCGCCACCACGTCGTGCATCTCCCGCGCGATCCGCGTGCGCTCCTCGTTACGGGCCCACACCGCCCGCTCCTCCGCCCGGTCCGCCAGCAGCGCCAGCTCCCGCTCCAGACCGTCGGCCCGCTCCCGCAGACTCTCGACCAGCCGGCGGCGCGCCCTCACGTACAGCCCCAGCAGCACGGGCGGCGCGCACAGCCCCAGCGCCATCAGCGCCGAGAAGAACACGGTCAGCCACAGGCCCGGGTGATAGCCGTCCTGCGACATGTCCTGGTCGAACCGCACGAACGTCACCGCGAACGTGCCCGCCACCGACACCCCGGCCAGCACCACCGTCAGCCGCCGCGCCACGTCGGACGCCGCCAGGGTGTAGAGCCCGACGACGCTCAGCAGGAAACCCATCTCGGCCGGTGTGATCGCGATCGACACCAGCACCACGGCTATCGGCCACCGCCGCCGCAGCAGCAGCGACGCCCCGGCCGGCAGCCCGATGGCCAAACCGACCGCCGCGGGCAGCCCCGCGTCACGCGCGAAACCGATCCCCTCCAGCGCGCACTCCAGCGCCGACAACAGCGCGAGCGTCACGTCCAGCACGAAACCCCGACGCCGCCCCCACCACCACGGCCCCTCCGGCGCGCCCCGCGCGCCCGCCTCCGCGATTGCCCCCGTTGTGGTCATACCACCCAGACTACGGGCGCCCGCCACCGGTTTTCCTGCCCGCGCGGGAGCACGGGGGGCGCGCGATCGAAGGCGAAAGGCACAGGTTTCCCTCGAACCGCTGAATGGGATGGGCTTTCGCCATATATGCGCGTATGAGCGATGACGCTGGGTGCATGACGCAAGCGAAGAAGGAACCGCAGGCACGCGCCCGGGAGCTACGGCTGGCGGGCAGGACGTACGACGAGATCGTCGCGGAGCCGGGGGTGGCGAAGAGCTCGGTGTCGCTCTGGGTGAGGGATCTGCCGAAGCCGACGCGGCGAGTGCAGGAGCACTGCCGCGCGATGGCCGAAGCACGGTGGGGGCCGATCCGCCAGGCCCGGGACCTGGAACGCCAAGAGACCCAGAACGCCGCGAGGGGCGAGATAGGCAGACTCTCGGATCGCGAGCTCTTCCTGATCGGCGTCGGCCTCTACTGGGCCGAGGGCTCCAAGCGAAAGACCCACCGACCGAGCGAGCGCGTCATCTTCGTCAACAGCGACCCCGACATGATCGACCTCTACCTGGCCTGGCTTCGCCTGCTCGGCGTCGACGACGACCGCCTCCGGTTCACACGTGATGGTCCACGAGTCGGCCGACATCACAGGCACGGAGCACTTCTGGGCCGAGCGCGTCGGCAACGGCATCGGAACCTTCGGCAAAACGACCCTCAAAAAGCACAACCCGAAGACCGTCCGCAAGAACGTCGGGGAGGACGACCGGGGATGCCTCGCGGTCCGCGTGCTGGGAAGTGCTGACCTATACCGTCGCATCGAAGGCTGGTGGTACGGCATAGTGGTGGCTGCGCGTGTGCCCGATCCAGAGAGTCGGACATAACGGACGAACCATCCCGGGTCGTCTAATGGCAGGACAAATGGTTTTGGTCCATTGAATGAGGGTTCGATTCCTTCCCCGGGAGCTCACAAGTTGGACGACATCGGGTCCTGACCCCCAGGTCAGGACCCGCCCGCGTTTCGGCCTTCAAACACACCGGTATCCTTCGGATGTCCACCACCCGAAGCCGAAGGGCACACCCGTGAGCGCCAACCGCCCGGCAGCCGTCGTCGTCCTCGCAGCGGGTGAGGGCACCCGCATGAAGTCGGCGACCCCCAAGGTCCTCCATGCCATCTGCGGCCGCTCCCTCGTCGGGCACGTCGTCGCCGCCTCCCGCGAGCTGGACCCCGAGCACCTCGTGGTGATCGTGGGGCACGAGCGCGAGAAGGTCTCGGCGCACCTGGCCGAGATCGACCCCGCCGTCCGCACCGCCGTGCAGCACGAGCAGAACGGCACCGGCCACGCCGTGCGCATGGGCCTGGAGGAGCTGTCGAACAGCGGCATCGCCCTCGACGGCACCGTCGTGGTCGTCTGCGGCGACACCCCGCTGCTGACCGGTGAGACCCTGCGGCGCCTCTCCGGCACCCACGCCGCCGACGGCAACGCCGTCACCGTGCTGACCGCCGAGGTCCCGGACTCCACCGGCTACGGCCGCATCGTCCGCGACGCGGCCACCGGCGCCGTGACCGCGATCGTCGAGCACAAGGACGCCACCGAGGAGCAGCGCGCGATCCGGGAGATCAACTCCGGTGTGTTCGCCTTCGACGCGCAGCTCCTGACCGACGCCCTGGGCAAGGTCCGTACGGACAACAGCCAGGGCGAGGAGTATCTGACGGACGTCCTGGGCATCCTGCGCGAGGCCGGGCACCGGGTGGGTGCGGCCGTGGCGGGTGACCACCGGGAGATCCTGGGGATCAACAACCGCGTCCAGCTCGCCGAGGCGCGCAAGCTGCTCAACGAGCGGCTGCTGCGTGTGGCGATGATGGACGGCGTGACGGTCGTGGATCCGGCGTCGACGCTGGTCGACGTGACGGTGACCTTCGAGCGTGACGCGGTCGTGCACCCGGGCACCCAGCTGCTGGGCGCGACGCGTGTCGCCACCGGTGCGGAGGTCGGCCCGAACTCCCGGCTGAAGGACACGGCGGTCGGTGCGGGCGCGGTCGTGGACAACACCGTCGCGGACGGCGCGGAGATCGGCGAGGGCGCGAACGTCGGCCCGTACGCGTATCTGCGTCCGGGCACCCGGCTGGGGACGAAGTCCAAGGCGGGCGCGTATGTGGAGATGAAGAACGCCGTGATCGGCGAGGGCACCAAGGTGCCGCACCTCTCCTACGTCGGGGACGCCACGATCGGTGAGTTCACCAACATCGGCGCGGCGAGCGTCTTCGTGAACTACGACGGTGTGAACAAGCACCACACGACGATCGGCTCGCACTGCCGGACCGGCTCGGACAATATGTTTGTGGCTCCGGTCACGATCGGGGACGGCGCGTACACCGCGGCCGGCTCGGTCATCACCAAGGATGTGCCCCCGGGTTCGCTGGCCGTCGCACGTGGACAGCAGCGGAATATCGAGGGCTGGGTGGCTCGTAAGCGCCCGGGAAGCGCAGCCGCACAGGCCGCTTCCGCCGCTCAGCAGGACGGTCGGGAGACCGACGCCGAACAGTGACCGTGACACGGGCGCGTCGTGCGGGGCGTACCGTGATAAGCGCACACAAAGCGACATCCAAGGAGACTGTGCTGTGACCGGGATCAAGACGACCGGCGAGAAGAAGCTGATGCTCTTCTCCGGCCGCGCCCACCCCGAGCTTGCCGAGGAGGTCGCGCACCAGCTGGGCGTCGGCCTGGTCCCGACCAAGGCATTCGACTTCGCCAACGGCGAGATCTACGTCCGCTTCCAGGAGTCGGCGCGTGGCGCCGACTGCTTCCTGATGCAGAGCCACACGGCTCCCATCAACAAGTGGGTCATGGAACAGCTGATCATGATCGATGCTCTGAAGCGGGCCTCGGCCCGGAGCATCACCGTGGTCGTGCCCTTCTACGGTTACGCGCGCCAGGACAAGAAGCACCGCGGCCGTGAGCCGATCTCGGCGCGTCTGGTCGCCGATCTGTTCAAGACGGCGGGTGCGGACCGGATCCTGACGGTCGACCTGCACACGGATCAGATCCAGGGCTTCTTCGACGGCCCGGTGGACCACCTGTTCGCGCTGCCGATCCTCGCGGACTACGTGGGCGCCAAGGTCGACCGCGACAAGCTGACGGTCGTCTCCCCGGACGCCGGCCGGGTGCGCGTGGCGGACCGCTGGTGCGACCGGCTGGGCGCGCCGCTGGCGATCGTGCACAAGCGCCGTGACAAGGATGTCGCCAATCAGGTCACGGTGCACGAGGTCGTCGGTGATGTGAAGGGCCGGGTGTGTGTCCTGGTCGACGACATGATCGACACGGGTGGCACGATCTGCGCCGCCGCGGACGCGCTGTTCGCGAACGGTGCGGAGGATGTCATCGTGACCGCGACGCACGGTGTGCTGTCGGGTCCGGCCGCGGACCGGCTGAAGAACTCCAAGGTGAGCGAGTTCGTCTTCACCAACACCCTGCCGACGCCGGGTGAGCTGGAGCTGGACAAGATCACGGTGCTGTCGATCGCGCCGACGATCGCGCGCGCGGTGCGTGAGGTCTTCGAGGACGGTTCGGTGACGAGCCTCTTCGAGGAGCAGGCGTAAGTCACGCGCTGACTGATCGATTTCTGGGCGGCCTCCCCGCCGGGTACACTGCACAAGTTGCTCGGCGAGGGAGGCCGCACTTTTCTGGGTGCGGCGGTCCGTTATCGACGCGCTCTTCGTAGCAGGTCTGTCGTGGGCCGGGTAACGGCCGTCAGATCCTTTTGCTTTTCTACGAGGAGTGCGCATGTCCGAGGTCAAGATCCCCGCACAGATCCGCCGCGAGTTCGGCAAGGGCTTCGCCCGCCGCGCCCGTGTCGCCGGTCAGGTTCCGGCTGTTGTCTACGGTCACGGTGGCGAGCCGGTTCACGTGACCCTGCCGGGCCACGACATGATGATGGCGCTCAAGACCCCGAACGTCCTGCTCTCCCTGGACATCGAGGGCCGCACCGAGCTGGTCATCCCCAAGGCCGTCCAGCGTGACGCGCTCAAGGGCTTCCTGGTCCACGTCGACCTGCTGGTCGTCGCCAAGGGCGAGAAGGTCACGGTCGAGGTTCCGGTCCACACCGAGGGCGAGCTGGCCCCGGGCGGCAACCTGCTCGAGCACGTCCTGAACACCCTGCCCGTCGAGGCCGAGGCCACCCACCTCCCCGAGGCCGTCGTCGCGAACATCGCGGGCCTCGAGGCCGGTGCCTCCGTCCTGGCGAAGGACGTCGTCCTGCCGGCCGGTACCTCCCTGGCCGTCGACGCCGACACCGTCGTCCTCCAGGTGCTGGCCGCCCAGACCGAGGCCCCGGTCGAGGCCGCGGGCGACGAGGCCTGATCCAGGCCCTTCCCTCGTTTTTCCCGCCGCCGTCCCACTCCCCTCGAGTGGGGCGGCGGTCGGCTGTGGAGGAGAATGTTCGGATGACGGACGACACGAGCCCTTGGCTGATCGTGGGGCTGGGCAACCCGGGCCCCGAGTACGCGGCGAACCGCCACAATGTCGGCTTCATGGTGGCCGACCTGCTGGCCGGGCGACTGGGGGCGAAGTTCAAGGCGCACAAGTCGCGGGCGCAGGTGGTCGAGGGCCGGCTGGGTGCGCCGGGGCCGTCGAGCCGCCGGGTGGTCATCGCGAAGCCGATGTCGTTCATGAATCTGTCGGGCGGGCCGACGGCGGCGCTGCGGGACTTCTACAAGGTGCCGGTGGAGCGGATCGTCGCGGTCCATGACGAGCTGGACATCGATTTCGGCCAGCTGCGGCTGAAGCTGGGTGGTGGCGACAACGGCCACAACGGCCTGAAGTCGATCACGAAGGCGATGGGCCCTGATTACTGCCGGGTCCGTTTCGGCATCGGGCGGCCGCCGGGTCGTATGCAGGTGGCGGATTTCGTGCTGAAGGATTTCTCGTCGCCTGAGCGCAAGGAGTTGGCGTTCGAGGTGGATCGGGCGGCGGATGCGGTGGAGACGCTGATCGTCGACGGTCTGGAGCGCGCGCAGGGGACGTACAACTCGTAGCGGGGCACTCTTTTGCCTGGGGCTGCGCCCCAGGCCCCGCGACACGGCTTCGCCGCGTTGTCCTCAAACGCCGGACGGGCTGGATCTCCAGCCCGTCCGGCGTTTGAGGACGCGGTCGCAGGCCGCTCCCGCCGCAGGCGGCAACGAAACCCGCAGCCGGGGGAAAACCCCGCCGCCTCAGCCGGTGTTGCGCAGCCCCGCCGCCACCCCGTTCACCGTGAGAAGCAGCGCCCGCGCCAGCGTCGGATCCGCCGGCTCCCCCCGTTCCGCGGCGAGCCGCTGCCGGTGCAGCAGCGTGACCTGGAGGTAGGAGATCGGGTCGAGATACGCGTCGCGGATGTGGAAGGTCTGCCTCAACACCGGGCTGGAGTCGAGCAGTTCGCGCTCGCCCGTGATGCGCAGGACTTCCTGCACCGTCAGCTCGTGCTCCGCGCGGATCGTGTCGAAGACGTGCTTGAGCTCGTCGGGGACGAGCGTGTCGACGTAGTGCTGGGCGATGCGCAGGTCGGTCTTGGCGAGGGTCATCTCGACGTTGGAGAGGAAGTTCTGGAAGAAGTGCCAGTGTTCGTGCATTTCTTCCAGGACGTTGTCGAGTCCGGCCTCGCGGGCGGCCTTGAGGCCGGAGCCGACGCCGTACCAGCCGGGGACGATCTGGCGGGACTGGGTCCAGCCGAAGACCCAGGGGATGGCGCGCAGGCCGTCGAGGCCGGCGCCGGAGTCGGGGCGGCGGGAGGGCCGGGAGCCGAGGTGGAGCTCGGCGAGCTGGTCGACGGGGGTGGAGGCGAAGAAGTAGGCCGGCAGGTCGGGGTCCTCGACCAGGCGGCGGTAGGCGCCGTGGGCGGCGTCGGAGACGGTGTCCATGGCGGCGTCCCAGCGGGCGAGTGCCTCGTCGGACTGGCGCGGCGCGGTGTGCAGGGCGGATGCCTGGAGCGTGGCCGCGACGGTCAGCTCCAGGTTCTCGCGGGCGAGGGCGGGGATGAGGTACTTGTCGGAGATGACCTCGCCCTGCTCGGTGACCTTGATCTCGCCTTCGAGGGTGCCCCAGGGCTGGGCGAGGATCGCGTCGTGGGTGGGGCCGCCGCCGCGGCCGACGGTGCCGCCGCGGCCGTGGAAGAGGCGCAGCCGTACGCCGTAGCGGTGGGCGACGTCGCGGAGGCGGCGCTGGGCGCGGTGGATCTCCCACTGGGAGGTGGTGATGCCGCCGAACTTGGAGGAGTCGGAGTAGCCGAGCATGACCTCCTGGACGTCGCCGCGCAGTGCGACGAGGCGCCGGTAGGAGGGGTCGGCGAGCATCTCGTCGAGGATGCGGTCGGCTTCCTTGAGCTCGTCGGTGGTCTCCAGGAGCGGGACGATGCCGATCTTGGCCCAGCCGGCGTGGAGGTCGAGGAGTCCGGCCTCGCGGGCGAGGACGGCGGCGGCGAAGACGTCGTCGGCGCCCTGGCACATGGAGATGATGTAGGACTCGACGACCTCGGGGCCGAAGCCTTCCAGGGCCTTCTTGATCGTGCGGAAGACGCCGAGGGTCTTCCGGCCGCCGGCGTCCAGGGGTGCGGGTGTGGGGGCGAGCGGGCGGCGCGAGCGGAGTTCCTTGGCGAGGAGCTTGCGGCGGTAGTCGCGGGGCATGTCGGCGTAGCGCCAGGACTCCTCGCCGAGCCGGTCGAAGAGCTGGCCGAGGGCGTGGTGGTGGGCGTCGGCGTGTTCGCGGACGTCCATGGTGGCCAGGTGCAGGCCGAAGGCGGCGAGGGTGCGCAGGGCGCGCTCGAGGCGGCCGTCGGCGATGAGGCCGCCGCGGTGGGCGCGCAGGGAGTCCTGGATGAGCTGGAGGTCGGCGAGGAGTTCGCCGGTGCCGAGGTAGTCGCGGCCTTCCTGGTGGGGGGTGTCGCGGGCGAGGCGTTCGCGGGTGTTGATGAGCTTCTGGCGGACGCAGGTGGCCTTGAGGCGGTAGGGCTCCTCGGCGTTGAGGCGCTTGTAGCGGGGGCTGATCTCGGGGAGGAGTTCGAGGTCGCGCTGGAGGGAGGAGAGGAGTTCCTCGGTGGCGCCGCTGTTGCGGATGGAGTTGGAGAGGGCGCTGCGGAGGAGGTCGACGAGTTCGAGGGCGTCGGTGATGCCGTGCTCGTGCTGGAGGATCAGGACGTCCCAGGTGACCTGGGGGGTGACGTTGGGGTTGCCGTCGCGGTCGCCGCCGATCCAGGTGCCGAAGGTGAGGGGGCGGGTGGTGGCGGGCAGGGCGAGGCCGACGCGGTCGAGCTCGGCGGCGAGGTCCTCCAGGACGTCGCCGACGGCGCCCGCGTGGAGCTCGTCGAGGTAGTAGATGGCGTTGCGGGCCTCGTCGGTGGGCTCCGGGCGGGCGACGCGGAGTTCGTCGGTCTGCCAGAGCAGGTCGATGTTCTCGGCGAGGCGCAGGTCGGTGCGGCGCTTGTCGCCGGTGGCGCCGGTGGGGGTGTCGAGCAGTTCGGCGATGCGGCGGAGCTTGTTGAGGACGCTGCGGCGGGCGGCTTCGGTGGGGTGGGCGGTGAAGACGGGGCGTACGCCGAGGTGGTCGACGGTCTGCCGGAGGTGCTCGGGGTCGGCGTCCTTGAGCTGGTCGGCGGTGCGGGCGAGTATCGAGCCCTCGGCGTCGCGCTTGGCCTGGAGCTCGCGGCCGCGGTGCACCTGCTCGGTGACGTTGGCGAGGTGGAAGTAGGTCGAGAAGGCGCGGACCAGCTTGGCCGCGGTCTCCAGATCGGTGTCGCCGAGGAGCCGGGCGGCGGCTTCGCCGTCGGTGCGGGTGAGGGCCCTGACGCGCTCGACGAGGTCGAGGAGGTCTTCGCCCTCCTGGCGGACCAGGGTTTCGCCGAGGAGGTCGCCGAGGCGCCGGATGTCGGCGCGCAGGGCGGCGCTGCGCTGTGCTTCGGCGTCGTTCCGCGGGGTTTCCTCGGCGGCGATGCTGGTGGGGTCGGCACTGCTCACAGGTGCGGCTCCTTGCAGAGTTTCTGGCACGTCTGGAGGGTTTGCGGACCGCGCTGTCCGACGGTGACCAGCATAGGTCGCCGCCCGACGCGCGGTTGTCCACAGCCCTCTTGCTCCCAGGCCCTGCCCTGCGATACTTACGTAGCCGTAGGTTACGGACCCGTAGCCTTGCCCCGAGCCCCCTTAAGGGATCTGATGACCGCAAGCCCCGACGTGATCGAAGACGCGCCGAAGGCCCAGGAAACGCCGCTCCCGTCCGCCACTCTCGGCAGTGACAGCAAGCGCTCGGTGGAGCAGATCGCGCTGTTGCTGTTCATCACCGTTCCGTTCGTGGCCCTGGTGGCCGCCGTCCCGCTGGCATGGGGCTGGGGGGTGAGCTGGCTCGATCTCGGGCTGATGGTGGTGATGTATTACATCGGCTGCCATGGCATCACGATCGGTTTCCACCGGCATTTCACGCACGGGGCGTTCAAGGCGAGGCGGCCGCTGAAGATCGCCCTGGCGATCATGGGGTCGATGGCGGTGGAGGGTCCGGTGGTGCGCTGGGTGGCGGATCACCGCAGACATCACCGTTTCTCGGATGCCGAGGGCGATCCGCATTCGCCGTGGCGGTTCGGTGAGACCGTGCCGGCGCTGCTGAAGGGTCTGTGGTGGGCGCATGTCGGCTGGATGTTCGACGAGGAGCAGACGCCGCAGCAGAAGTACGCGCCGGATCTGATCAAGGACCCGGCGATCCGGCGGGTGTCGCGGCAGTTCGTGCTGTGGACGGCGGTGTCGCTGCTGATCCCGCCGCTGGTCGGCGGCTTGGTGACGTGGTCATGGCAGGGTGCGCTGACGGCGTTCTTCTGGGGTTCACTGGTGCGGGTGGCGCTGTTGCACCATGTGACGTGGTCGATCAACTCCATCTGTCACGCGGTGGGCAAGCGCCCCTTCAAGTCGCGTGACCGGTCGGGCAATGTGTGGTGGCTGGCGGTGCTCTCCTGCGGTGAGTCCTGGCACAACCTGCACCACGCCGACCCGACCTCGGCCCGCCACGGCGTGCTGAAGGGCCAGCTGGATTCGAGCGCCCGCATCATCCGCTGGCTGGAGAAGGCGGGCTGGGCGTACGACGTGCGCTGGCCCGACGCGGACCGCATCGACTCCCGGCGGAAGGAAAGCGCCGTTCACGCGGCATGATTGACAGCGTGGCGACCGACAGCGATTCCAGCAATTCCACCAGTGGCAAGACCCGGACCCCTGCTCCGGGAACCCGGCGCACCCGCCGGGTGCGGATGACCGGCGCGGAGCGCCGCGAGCAGCTGCTGGACATCGGTCGCGCACTCTTCGCCGAGCGGGGGTTCGAGGGCACCTCGGTGGAGGAGATCGCGGCGAAGGCCGGGGTCTCCAAGCCGGTGGTCTATGAGCACTTCGGCGGCAAGGAGGGGCTCTACGCGGTGGTGGTGGACCGCGAGATGCGGCAGCTGCTCGACATGGTGACGGGCGCGCTGACGGCCGGGCACCCGCGGGAGCTGCTGGAGCAGGCGGCCTTCGCCCTGCTGGACTACATCGAGACCTATACGGACGGCTTCCGCATCCTCGTCCGCGACTCGCCCGTCGCACAGTCCACGGGCACCTTCGCCTCCCTGATCAGCGACATCGCCACCCAGGTCGAGGACATCCTGGGCCTGGAGTTCAAGGCCCGCGGCTTCGACCCGAAGCTGGCCCCGCTCTATGCCCAGGCCCTGGTGGGCATGGTCGCCCTCACGGGCCAGTGGTGGCTGGACGTGCGCAAGCCGAAGAAGGCGGAGGTGGCGGCGCATCTGGTGAATCTGGCGTGGCACGGGCTGGATGGGCTGGAGCCGAAGCCTCGGCTTGTGGGGCATCGGAGGGCGTAGCGGGCGGCGGGCGCTGCCGGGTGCGGTGCGTTCGCGTCTGCGGCGGGCTTTTTCCCGGCCCCGCCCCTTCCCGGCGGGGCCGGGGGAGAAAATTCAGCCCTCCCGCCGCGCCACCACGAAAATCCGCCGGAACGGGAAGACCGTGCCCCGCTCCCCCACCGGATACGCCTCGCGCAGCAGCGCCCCGTACGACCGGAGGAATTCCTCCACCGACTCCGCGTCGTCGCCCAGCGCCGTCAGGACCGGCCGCAGCGCCGTCCCCTTCGTCCAGTCGAGGACGGGATCCGGGCCGGACAGGAGCTGGACGTACGTCGTCTCCCACGCGTCCACGGACAGACCGAGACCCGCGAGCCGGTTCAGGTATGCGCCCGGCTCCAGGACGTGGCCCGCGCGGCGGAGGCCGCCCAGCCGGTCGCGCCAGCGTGGGCTTTCGCAGAGTTCGTGGAGCAGGACGTGGCTGGGGGCGGTGAAGTTGCCGGGGACGGTGAAGGCGAAGGTGCCGCCGGGGGCGAGGGCGTGCGCCCAGGCGGGGAAGAGGTCCGCGTGGCCCGGGAGCCACTGGAGGGTCGCGCTGGAGAAGATCAGGTCGTAGGGCCCGGAAGGGGTCCAGTCGGCGAGATCCACGCGGGCGAAGTCGACGCGGCCGCCGCCGGCGACGCGCTCCGCCTCGGCGAGCATCTCCGCGGAGCTGTCGAGTCCGGTGATCCGGGCGCCGGGCCAGCGTTCCGCGAGGAGGGCGGTGATGTTGCCGGGGCCGCAGCCGAGGTCCACGATGCGGGCGGGGTCGCCGGGCAGCTCGGGGACGCGGGCGAGGAGGTCGTGGCTGGGGCGGGTGCGGTGGCCTGCGTGGCGGAGATACTGCCGCGGGTCCCAGGTGGGTGCGCTGGTCATGGGTGAAGCCTCCAGACAGGGGCGCGCGTACGGGGCAGGGGGCGCGAGGCGCCCCGTACATACGGGTTCCGTACGCCGATGAATCCAGCATCCGCCCCGAGGTCTCTTGACGTCAAGAGACTTCATGTCGACAGACCAACTACACTGATCGTCATGGAGGACGAGGTCGATCGACTTGTGTCAGCGTGGCGCCGCGAGCGCCCGGACCTCGACGTGGAACCGCTCGAGGTGCTCAGCCGCGTCAGCAGGCTCGCCCGTCACCTCGACCGGGCCCGCCGACTGGTCTTCGCGGAGCACCAGCTGGAGCCGTGGGAGTTCGACGTGCTCACCTCCCTGCGCCGCGCGGGCGACCCCTATCAGCTCTCCCCCGGCCAGCTGCTCACCCAGACGCTGGTCACCTCCGGCACCATGACCAACCGCATCGACCGGCTCGCCAAGCGCGGCCTCGTCGAGCGGCTGCCCGATCCCAACGACCGCCGGGGCGTGCTGGTGCGGCTCACCGCCGAGGGCCGCGACCACGCCGACGAGGCGCTCGCCGGGCTGCTCGCCCAGGAGCGCGCCATCCTCGCCCGGCTGCCCGGCGGACAGCGCCGCGAACTGGCCGATCTGCTACGTCAGTTGACCGCCCCGTTCGACAATGTGCCCGGCTAGGTCGACCGGGCCCACCCCGGCCCGCCGGGCCAGCGCCACCGCGGCGAGCGTGGAGTGCACGCCCAGCTTCCCCAGCACGTTCTGCATGTGCGTGCGCACCGTGTGCGGGGAGAGGTAGAGCCGCTCGGCCACGGCCTTGCGGCCCAGCCCCGCGACCATGCAGCGCAGCACCTCGCGCTCGCGCGGGGTCAGCGACTCCACGAGCCGCTCGCTCTCGGTGCGGTGCTTGCGCGCGGCCGTGAGCTCCCGCAGCACCCCGGTGAGCAGGGCCGGCGGCAGGTGCGTCTCGTCGCGCAGGACGCCCCTGATGACGGCCAGCAGCCGGGACAGCGAGCAGTCCTTGGCCACCCAGCCGCCCGCGCCCGCCTGGAGCGCGGCGGCGGCCCGTCTGGGGTCGTCCCGCTCGGCGAGCACCACCGTCCGCACGGCGGGCTGGCCGCTGCGGACGCCCGCCACCAGGGAGATCCCGTCGACGGCGCCTTCCGTGGGCGTGCCCTCCTGGCCGGGCACGCGCTGCCCCGGCACGCCGTCCGCCGCCACCGTGCCCAGATCGGCGTCGATCAGGAGCACGTCGAAGCGACGCCCCTCGCCCGCCGCGCGCTCCAGGGCGCGCATCGCCGCCGGACCGCTGCCGGCCGCCGAGACGTCCACATCCTGCTCGGCCGCGAGGGCAGCGGCGAGCGACTCGGCGAAGATGCGGTGGTCGTCGACCACCAGAACCCGAATTCGTGCCACAGCCACCCCCATGTCCCGGGTAGGCGGGCAGTGCGGGTACGGCGCCCGGTGCCGGGGTCGCCACGCGCGCACGGCCGCCGCCGTGCCATGACTACTACCCCGCCCCCGGGCGTCGTACCTGACTGTCTCGCCCCCTGATCAGCGTCGGCCCCCACCGGCGCTGTGCATCAGCGTACGGCCGGGGTCCGGCGACGGAAGCCGATTGGCAAAACTGCCTGACCCGCGTGTTTATGGTGAGCTTTCTGTTCGGTATTGGGGCAGCGAACGACATGGAACGACTCGATGTTGTCCATCTACCCGCCGGTTTTCGCACCCGGCCTACGCCAGGCGACGGGCGCCCGCCCCCGCCACCACCGCAAACACCCGCGGCCGGGCGTGGCCCGCCCGCGCGAAGGCATCCAGAACGGCGCGTTCCACATCCGCTGCCCGCTCCGCCGGCGCCAGCGCCACCACCGATCCCCCGAACCCCGCGCCGGTCATCCGCGCGCCCAGCGCGCCCGCGGAATTCGCAACCGCGACCGCCAGGTCCAGCTCCGGGCACGAGACCCGGAAGTCGTCGCGGAGCGAGGCGTGCCCGGCGTCGAGGAGCGGTCCGACGGCCCGGACGTCGCCCGCGTCGAGGTGCGCGACGACCTGCCGGACGCGCTCGTTCTCGGTGACGACGTGGCGCACCAGCGCCCGTATCCCCGGGTCCGGCAGCCGGTCCAGGGCGTCCTTCAGGCGGTCGTGGGGCACATCGCGCAGCGCGCGTACGCCCAGCGCGCGGGCCCCCGCCTCGCAACCGGCGCGCCGCTTCGCGTACGCGCCGTCGGCCAGCGCGTGCTTCACGCGGGTGTCGACGACGAGCAGCCGCAGTCCGGCGGCCTCCGGGTCGAAGGGCACCTGGCGGTGGGTGAGGTCGCGGGTGTCCAGGTGGAGGGCGTGTCCGGCGACGCAGCTCACGGACGCGGTCTGGTCCATGATCCCGCAGGGGACGCCGACGAAGGCGTTCTCCGCCCGCTGGCAGACGCGGGCGGTCTCCTGCCGGGTGAGGGCGATCCCGGCCGTCCCCGCGAGGGCGAGCGCGGCGGCGCACTCCAGGGCCGCCGAGGAGGAGAGGCCGGCGCCCTGCGGGACGTCGCCGTCGATCTGGACGTCGGCGCCGCCGAGTTCGTGTCCGGCCTCGCGCAGGGCCCACAGCACCCCGGCGGGGTAGGCGGCCCAGCCCGTGGTGCGGCCCGGTTCCAGCTCGGCGGGGGCGAGTTCGGCCCAGCCGGCGCGGGGGTCGTCGCCCCGGTGGAGGCGCAGCCGGCCGTCGGCGCGGGGCGCGGCGGCGGCCCGTACGGTGTGCGGGAGGGCGAGCGGGAGCACGAACCCCTCGTTGATGTCGGTGTATTCACCGATGAGGTTGACCCGGCCGGGGGCGGCCCAGATCCCGGCGGGCGGGTGTTCGAAGGCCCGCTCGAAGGCTTCGGCCGTGGTGTGGGCGCTCATTCGGCGGCCGCCCGCCGGGCGAACTCCCAGGCGTCCTTGATGATTTCGGCCAGTTCCGTGCGGCGGGGGCGCCAGCCGAGGGTCTCGGCGGCCCGTTCGGCGGAGGCGACGAGGACGGCGGGGTCGCCGGGGCGGCGCGCGGCGGCGGTCTGCGGGACGGGGTGGCCGGTGACCTTGCGGGCGGTCTCGATGACCTCGTGGACGGAGAAGCCGCTGCCGTTGCCGAGGTTGCAGATCAGGTGCTCGCCGTCGCGGGCGGCGGAGAGGGCGAGGAGGTGGGCCTCGGCGAGGTCGGCCACGTGGATGTAGTCGCGGACGCAGGTGCCGTCGGGGGTGGGGTAGTCGTCGCCGTAGACGGCCACGGACTCGCGCTCGCCGAGGGCGACCTGGAGGACGATCGGGATGAGGTGGGTCTCGGGCGCGTGCCGCTCGCCGTGGTGGCCGTGGGCGCCCGCGACATTGAAGTAGCGCAGGGAGACGGCGGCCAGGCCGTGGGCCGCGCACTCGCCGCTGATCATGTGGTCGACGGCGAGCTTGGTGGCGCCGTAGGGGTTGGTGGGGGCGGTGGGGGCGTCCTCGGTGATCGGGACGGCCGCGGGCTCGCCGTAGGCCGCGGCGGTGGAGGAGAAGACGAGGGTGCGCACGCCCGCGTCGCGCATGGCGGCGAGGAGGTCGGCGGTGCCGCCGACGTTGTTGCGCCAGTACGGCTCGGGGTCGGCGACGGACTGGCCGACCTGGGAGTACGCGGCGAAGTGCAGCACCGCCTCGTAGGAGCTGTCCAGCCACCGCCCGGCGTCCTGCACGCGGCCCTCGATGAAGCGGGCGCCGTCGGGGACGCTCGCGCGGTGGCCGGTGGAGAGGTCGTCGAGGACGGTCACGCCGTGGCCGGCGGCCAGCAGGTGGGCGGTGACCACGCTGCCGACGTATCCGGCGCCGCCCGTGACCAGGTATGTGCTCATGTGCTCGCTACCTCTCGCAGTCGCTCGGCCGCGGCCTCGGGCGGCACGTCGTTGATGAACACACTCATGCCGGATTCGGAACCGGCGAGGAATTTCAGCTTGCCGGGAGCCCGGCGGACGGTGAAGAGCTCCAGATGCAGGGCGAATTCACTCCTGCGGGGGTGGCGGAACGGAGCCTGGTGCCAGGCGGAGATGTACGGCGTGGGCTCCTGTGCCGTGTTCTCCCCGCCTTCCCGCCCGGCGAAGATCCGGTCGAAGCGCCGCAACAGTTCCAGATAGACCTGTGGAAACTCTGTGCGCGCCGCGTCGTCGAGGAAGCGCAGGTCGGGGACGCGGCGGCGGGGGTGGAGGTGGACCTCGTACGGCCAGTGGGCGGAGTACGGCACGTAGGCCGTCCAGTGCTCGGTGTCCAGGACGATCCGGCGGCCGTCGGCGCGCTCGGCGGCCAGGGTGGCGTCGAAGAGGTTCTGCCCGCCGGTCTCGTCGTGGTGCCGGGCCACGGAGGCGAGCACGCGCTCGGTGCGCGGGGTGGTGAAGGGGTAGCCGTAGATCTGGCCGTGCGGGTGGCCGAGGGTCACGCCGATCTCGCGGCCGCGGTTCTCGAAGCAGAAGACCTGGGCGACGGCGGGGAGTTCGGCGAGGTCGGCGGTGCGGTCGGTCCAGGCGGCGAGGACGAGCGCGGCCCGTTCGTCGTCGAGGCCGGCGAACGAGGCGTGGTGGTCGGGGGTGAAGCAGACGACCTCGCAGCGGCCGGAGTCCCCGGCGAGGGAGGGGAAGCGGTTCTCGAAGACGACGACGTCGTAGTCGGCCGCGGGGATCTCGGTGTCCCGGCCGTCGCGCGAGGGGCACAGCGGGCAGGCGTCGGGCGGCGGGTGGTGGGTGCGGCCCTGGCGGTGGGAGGCGATGACGACGCTGTCGCCGAGGAAGGGGTCGCGGCGGACCTCGGAGGCGCTGGCGACGGCGTCGAGGCGGCGCCGGTCGGGGGCGTCGCGCACGGTGTCGTCGCGGAGGTCGTAGTAGAAGAGCTCGCGCCCGTCCGCGAGCCGGGTGGCCGTCCGCTTCATCCGGAACCTCTCTCACCGAACAGTCCGAACACCTTCACACACAACTCAACACAAGGAAGCATGACCCAACAACGCCGTCAACAGCGAGTGATTGAGGTGACCCATGCGCGAACTGGCCGAAGGGCTGCGCCTTCCCGTCAACGGACTCGACTACACGATCCTCGCCCTGTACTTCGCCGTGGTCCTGGGCATCGGCTTCGCGGCCCGCCGCTCGGTCCGCACCAGCCTGGACTTCTTCCTCTCGGGCCGCTCACTGCCCGCCTGGGTGACCGGCCTGGCCTTCGTCGCCGCCAACCTCGGCGCCACCGAGATCCTGGGCATGGCCGCCAACGGCGCACAGTACGGCGCGTACACGGTCCACTGGTACTGGATCGGCGCGATACCGGCCATGGTCTTCCTGGGCCTGGTGATGATGCCCTTCTATTACGGCTCGAAGGTGCGCTCCGTACCGGAGTTCCTGCTGCACCGCTTCGGGCCGTCCTCACACCTGCTGTCGTCCGCGATCTTCGCGGTGTCGTCGGTGCTGATCGCCGGGGTCAACCTCTACGCGCTGGCGCTGGTGCTCCAGGCGCTGCTGGGCTGGCCGCAGTGGGTGGCGATCGTGGTGGCGGGCCTGTTCGTGCTGGCGTACATCACGCTGGGCGGGCTCTCCTCGGCGATCTACAACGAGGTGCTCCAGTTCTTCGTCATCCTCGCCGCGCTGATCCCGCTCACGGTCGTGGGCCTGCAACGGGTGGGCGGCTGGCACGGGTTGTCCCACACGCTCAAGGCCGGCCACGGCGACGACTACCTGAGCGCCTGGGGCGGTACGGGAATCGGCCATTCCAATCCGCTGGGCGCCAACTGGCTGACCATCGTGCTGGGTCTGGGCTTCGTGCTCAGCTTCGGCTACTGGACGACCAACTTCGCCGAGGTGCAGCGCGCGCTGTCCGCGAAGAACCTCGGCGCCGCCCGGCGCACCCCGCTCATCGCCGCCTTCCCCAAGCTCCTCATCCCGCTCGCCGTGGTGCTGCCGGGCCTGATAGCCGCGGCCATGGAGCCGGCCCTGGGCCGCCCCGGCGGCGATCTGAGCTACAACGACGCGATCCCCGTGCTGATGCGCGACCTGCTGCCGAACGGCGTGCTGGGGCTCGCGGTCACCGGGCTGCTCGCGGCCTTCATGGCGGGCATGGCGGCCAACGTCTCGTCCTTCAACACCGTCTTCACCAACGACATCTGGGCCGCCTACCTCCGCAAGGACCGCCCCGACGCGCACTATCTGGCGACCGGACGGTGGGTGACCGCGATCGGGGTGCTGGCGGGCATGGGGACGGCCTTCATCGCCTCGTCGTTCAGCAACATCATGAACTACCTCCAGACCCTCTTCTCGTTCTTCAACGTGCCGCTGTTCTGCGTCTTCATCATCGGCATGTTCTGGAAGCGGGCCACGGCCGCGGCGGGCTTCTGGGGGCTGCTGTCCGGCACGGCCGCCGCGATGCTCAACTACTTCTGGCTGTACAAGCAGGGCGTCGTCTCGATCCCCTCGGACCAGGGCGCCAACTTCGTCTCCGCGATCGTCGCGTTCGCGGTCGGCGCGGTGGTGACGGTGGCCGTCTCCTACGCCACCGAGCCCGCGCCCCTCGCGTCGCTCGCGGGGTTCGTCTACGGCACGACCGCGCCCGGCGTACCCGAGCCGCCCGCCGAGGGCGACGACGCGTGGTACCGCAGGCCCGCCCTGCTCGGCTGGGGCGCCGTCGTCCTCGCCGCCGCCTGCTACGTCCCGTTCTCCTTCTGACCCGCCCGAGGAGTTGTCGTGAAGCGCAAACAACGGCTGTTCGACCTGCGGCTGATCATCGGGGCCCTGTTCGCGGTGTACGGCGTGATCGTCACCGGCGCCGGGCTCGCCGCCTCCGACGCGGACCTGGACAAGGCCCAGGGCATCAACATCAACCTCTGGACGGGCCTGGGCATGCTGGCGCTCGGGGTCTTCTTCCTGGTGTGGTTCAGGCTCCGCCCCGCGGCCCCGCCTGAGGACGCGGAGGGATGACGCGGCCCGTGACCCCGGGGGCGGCGGCGGTGGCGCCCGCCGCGCGGTCCAGGAGACCCGTACGGGCCGCGAGGGCCGCCGCCTCCAGCCGGGAGCCCACGCCCAGCTTCATCAGGACGCGCTGCACGTGGGTGCGCGCGGTGCTGGGAGCTATTCCCATGCCCGCCGCGATCAGCCGGGTGTCCTCGCCCTCGGCGACCCGCACGAGCACCTCGACCTCGCGCGGGGTGAGCAGCTGGAGCAGCCGGGCGCCCTCGTCGTCGGGCTGGGCGGCGGGGTTGAGGAGCTCGGCGAAGGCGCCCTGGAGCAACTGCGGGTCGACCGCGGCCTCGCCCGCGCGGGCCTTCATCATGGCCCGCTCGACGCCCTCGATGCGCTCGTTGTGCCGGACGTAGCCGGAGGCGCCCGCGGCGAAGGCGGCGGCGATGCCCAGCGGGCTCGGCACCGGGCCGAGCACCACGACGGCCACCTGCGGCCGCTCGCGCTTGATCCGCACGACCGGGTCGAAGGCCCCCGGCTCGGCGGGCGCGGCGGTGCCCAGCAGGCACACCTCGGGCGCGCGGCTGACCACCAGGTCGGCCGCGCCCGCGCTCGGTGCCGCCGCGGCCAGCACCCGGTGTCCGCGCAGCTTCAGGGCCGAGGCAAGCGCCTCGGCCAGCAGTCGGTGGTCGTCGACCACCATGAGCCGCACGCCCATGCGCTTGCCCCCTGTCGCCCGCGTACGTCTCTCGTCGGCCCTCTTGTCCCCCGGAAGCTACACGCTTGTTCGACGTTCCGCGCCCCTTACCGGTGAGAAGTCCCCCGGAATGCCGAAATCCCTGCCAATCACGTGTACTTCGAGACTGAAACGGATCGTTCAGGCACGGAGGCGTGACGGGCAGGGATACGACTTTCAGCGTGCTTCATCGTGCGTCAAGCGATCGGAAACGACTACGGCACGGGCGCTACGCCAGGAGGTCCGGCCGGCCCCGGCGTCAACTTCCGGTACCGGCCGTTCCGCCCGGTGGGATCAGCTTCCGCCGAACACCGCCATCAGGTTCTCGCGGTCCAGGCCGGGGGTCGGCTTGTGGACGAAGTCCGAGCCGAGGAAGAGCCGGCCCTGCACCCAGAGCCCCTGCTTGAACTGCGGGGAGAGGTCCTGCTCGACCTTGGCCGAATCGTCGCCGTTCTTCAGCAGCACATCGGCCTTGTACGTCTTGGGGTCGATGCGCAGCACCTGCCCGCCGCCCTTGTAGGTGGCGTTCTGGTAGGCGATCGCGTAGCCGTCCTTGTCGACACCGAGCGGCATCAGCTGGGCACCGGGTACGCCCTCGGTCTTGCCCTTGGTCTGGCCGGAGTTCAGGTCGAAGGCGATGATCTCGTTGACCTGGCCGGGCTGGTCGGAGTCGCCCGAGGAGTGCTGCTTGGTCGGGAGGTAGAGCGTGTCCTTGGTGACGGAGATCTTCGTGCAGCCCTCCGCCTCCGTGGCCGGGCACTTGGGCTCGTATTCGCCGTTGCCCGTGGAGATCTTCGACTTCAGCCTGCCTTCCTTGGCGCTGTCGTCGATCACCATGAAGTCCGAGGCGCCGTTGCCGGTGGAGTCGCCCGCGGAGACGGCCACGACCAGCGGATCGGTGGACGCGATGTGCGGGTAGTCCAGGCCCATCGGCATCTTGAACTCGGACTTGACCCCGCCCGACTTGGGGTCGAGGGTCTGGATGCTCAGCTGCGGCCGCTGGTAGTCGCCGCAGCGGCGTACGGCCACGAGCTTGTCGCCGCCGCCGTAACCGGCGTCCTTGCAGTCGTCACCGTCCTTGGGCTTCCACAGCTCCTTGCCCCCGTCCAGCGTCCAGGCGGCGCCACCGGTGGGACCGCCCGCAGCGACGGTGCCGCCGCCGATGGTGACCTCGCTGAAGGTCATGTCCTTGTCGCCGGTCTTGGCGGTCTTCTGCCAGAGCTTGGTGCCCTTGTTGAGGTCGAGGGCGACGACCTGCGTGCAGGGACCGCCGTAGGGCTTGTCATCGGTCTGCTTGCCGTCGCTGACCAAGATGACGGCCTTGCCGTCGGCCGTGGCCTGCGGATTGGCCCAGCAGATCGCGCCGTCGACCGGGATCTCCCACTTCTTGCCGCCGGACAGGCCGTAGCCGGTGACCTTGTAGACGTCCGACTTGGCGACCACCTGGTCGGTGGCCCACATGCCCTGGGCGTGGACCATGTCCTTGACGTCCTGCGACGGCACGCTGAACAGCAGCTTCCCGTCGACGGTCTTGGGCTTGGGCCCGCTGTTGCCGCCACCGCCCGTCTGGGAGCTGTCGCTGCCCTTCCTGGCCTGATCGTCCTTGCCGCCGCTGCCGGAAGCGGCGTACCAGATGCCACCGCCGACGACGAGTACGAGGGCGACGGCGGCGGAGACGATGACCGCCATGCGCTGCTTTCCGCGGCCGTCGCCATTGCCGTTGCCGTTGCCGGGGCCGGGAGGGCCGGGAGGGTACGCGCCGAGGCCTTGTCCCGTGCCGGGCTGGCCGAATCCCTGCGGCGGCTGGGGGGCGCCGAATCCCTGCGGCGCACCGGGGGGCGGTCCAGGCCGGCCGGGGTAGCCGTAGCCGGCCGGCGGCGGGCCCTGCGGGGCGCTCGGCGGCGGGGGCGGAGGTGTCTGCGGCGGGCCCTGTGGGGCGGCCGGCGGTGGGTAGCCGTAGCCCGGCCCGCCCTGCGGCGGCGCCGGCGGGTAGCCGTACGAGGGGTTCGGCGCTCCGAAGCCTCCGCCTGGCTGCGCCGGGGGAACCCCTGGCGGCTGGTTGGGCGGCTGGGGCGGCTGTGACATCAGCTTTCCTCTTTACGCGGGTGCGGCACCCGTCCGTTCTCCCCCGCGCTCCCGGTGACCATGGCCGAAAACGACCGAAATTCCACCGGGAAGGAGCGAATCGGGCGCGCATCCCGCCAGTCGGGCGGCAGGCGAGCGGATGTCTTTTGTATCACCCGATTCCGGGGGCTCAGGTGCGGTTACCGGGGTTCGGGGTCTGCCGTGACGAGACCGTTGCGAGGTCTTTCGCCGGGGCGGTTTCCGGCCATGCGCCGTGCGGCGGGCTCCCGGCCTCTGGGTGTGGACCGGTTGTCGCCTACGGCGGGCTTGTTCCCCTGCCCGCCCCTTCCCGGCTGCGTCTGATGTGCGGCTCCGCCGCGTGGGGGGGCACGTGCCTCAGCCCCCCGGGCGCGGCCGGTCGGCGCCTGCGGCGGGCTTCTTCCCCTACCCCGCCCCTTCCCGGCTGCGTCTGATGTGCGGCTCCGCCGCGTGGGGGGGGGCACGTGCCTCAGCCCCCCGGGCGCGGCCGGTCGGCGCCTGCGGCGGGCTTCTTCCCCTACCCCGCCCCTTCCCGAAACTGGGGCGCTGCCCCAGACCCCCGACTGCGGGTCCGTTGCCGCCTGCGGCGGGAGCGCCCTGCGGGCGCGTCCTCAAGCGCCGGACGGGCTGAATGCGAACCCTGAAGCGGACACGTCCCGCACTCGCCCTCCGGTGGGAGGCCCCGCACTTGCCCTCCGGCGGGAGGGGGTGGGGCTGGAGGGTGGGGTTCTGGAACGCGGTGCGATTTCAGGGCACTCCATGCGCATGACCCGCAGCGCACCGCGTTCCAGGTCCCCAGCCCGGAAGACCCGCCCCCGACACCCACCACCAACCAGCCCGGCCGGCGCTTGAGGCCACCCCACCGAAAGCACAACGGACCCGCAGAAGACAATGGCGAACCACCGCAAGGCGCAAGCAACCGCTACGCGTCCTCAGCCAACTCCAGCCAGCGCAGCTCCAGTTCCTCCCGCTCCCCCGCCAACTCCCGCAGCTCCGCGTCAAGCTTCGCCACAGCGGCGAAATCAGTAGCCCGCTCCGCGATCGAAGCGTGCAGCTTCGTCTCCTGGTCCGAGATCCGGTCAAGCCGCCGCTCGATCTTCTGAAGCTCCTTCTTCGCCGCCCGCGCGTCCCCCGCGGACTTCGCGGACTTCGCGGACTTCGCGGACTTCGCGGACTTCGCGGGAGCCGCGGCGGCAGCCGGAGCGGCAGCGGGCGCAGCAGCCTCGATGACCCGCTGCCGCCGCTCAAGGTATTCGTCGAGGCCACGCGGCAGCATCCGCAGGGCCTTGTCGCCGAGGAGGGCGTAGACACGGTCGGTGGTGCGCTCGATGAAGTAGCGGTCGTGGCTGATGACGATCATGGAGCCGGGCCAGCCGTCGAGGAGGTCCTCCAGCTGGGTCAGGGTCTCGATGTCGAGGTCGTTGGTCGGCTCGTCGAGGAAGAGGACGTTGGGCTCGTCCATCAGCAGGCGCAGGATCTGGAGCCTGCGGCGCTCACCGCCGGAGAGGTCGCCGACGGGCGTCCACTGCTTCTCCTTGGTGAAGCCGAACTTCTCGCAGAGCTGCCCGGCGGTCATCTCCCGGCCCTTGCCGAGGTCGACCCGGTCCCGCACCTGCTGGACGGCCTCCAGGACCCGCTTCGTGGGATCGAGTTCGCCGACCTCCTGCGAGAGGTACGCGAGCTTGACCGTCTTGCCGACGACGATCTTCCCGGCCGCCGGCTGCTGCTCGCCCTGCGTACGGGCCGCCTCGGCGAGCGCGCGCAGCAGCGACGTCTTGCCCGCGCCGTTCACGCCGACCAGACCGATGCGGTCGCCCGGACCGAGCTGCCAGGTCAGGTGCTTGATCAGCTCCTTGGGGCCGGCCTGCACGGAGACGTTCTCCAGCTCGAAGACCGTCTTGCCGAGCCGGCTGTTCGCGAACTTCATCAGCTCCGCGGTGTCGCGCGGCGGCGGTACGTCCGCGATCAGCTCGTTGGCCGCCTCGATGCGGAACCGCGGCTTGCTCGTGCGCGCCGGGGCGCCGCGCCGCAGCCAGGCGAGCTCCTTGCGCATCAGGTTCTGCCGCTTGGCCTCCTCGGTCGCGGCGATCCGCTCCCGCTCGGCCCGGGCGAAGACGTAGTCGCTGTACCCGCCCTCGTAGTCGTGCACGTCACCGCGCTGCACGTCCCACATGCGGGTGCAGACCTGGTCCAGGAACCAGCGGTCGTGCGTCACGCACACCAGCGCCGAGCGGCGCGCCCGCAGGTGGGCCGCCAGCCAGGAGATGCCCTCCACGTCGAGGTGGTTGGTCGGCTCGTCCAGGACGATCATGTCCTGCTCCGCGATCAGCAGCTTCGCGAGCGCGATGCGGCGCCGCTCACCGCCCGACAGCGGGCCGATGACCGTGTCCAGACCGCCCTCGAAACCGGGCAGGTCCAGGCCGCCGAACAGGCCCGTCAGCACGTCCCGGATCTTGGCGTTGCCCGCCCACTCGTGATCGGCCATGTCGCCGATGACCTCGTGCCGGACCGTGGCCTTCGGGTCGAGCGAGTCGTGCTGCGTGAGCACGCCGAGGCGCAGGTGGCCGGCGTGGGTGACCCGGCCCTTGTCGGCCGTCTCCAGCTTGGCGAGGATGCGGATGAGCGTGGTCTTGCCGTCGCCGTTACGGCCGACGACGCCGATCCGGTCGCCCTCGTTGACCCCGAGGGAGACGCCGTCGAGGAGGGCACGTGTGCCGTACACCTTTTCGACGGCTTCCAGATTGACGAGGTTGGTGGCCATTCCGCTCCTTTGGGTGATCGGCTTTCCAGGGTAGTCGGAGCGGGTTGGGCAGGCTGCTGCCCCTGCTTCTGGGTGCGGGTCCGTTGCCGGGTGCGGGTTGTTTGTGCTTTCGGTGGGGTGGCCTCAAGCGCCGGCCGGGCTGGTTTGTGGTGGGTGCCGGGGGTGGGTCTTCCGGGCTGGGGACCTGGAACGCGGTGCGGGTGCCGTTTCGCGTATGGAGTGCCCCGAATTCGCACCGCGTTCCAGAACCCCACCCTCCAGCCCCACCCCCTCCCACCGGAGAGCGAGTGCGGGACGTATCCGCATCAGGGTTCGCACTCAGCCCGTCGGGGGCACCTCTGGGGGCACCCCCGGACGGAGTCTGGGGAGGTAGCTGGGGGAGTTTGAGGACGCGCCCGCAGAGCGCTCCCGCCGCACCGTTACCCCACCGCCTCCACCGGCCGAGAACGCAGCACCCAGACCGTCGGCCCAAGAACAGAAAGCAGGGTCACCGCGAGCCCCCCGCCCACCACCGCGAGCCAGATCGCCGCCGGACCGGCCACCCCACAAGAGACCGCCGCCCCGAAAGGAACCAGCGCCGTCGCCGCCGCGACACCCCCCAGCACCAGCCCCACCCCCGCCACGAACAACGCCTCCACCGCCATCACCCGAAGCACCTGGAGCCTCGTGGCTCCCACAAGCCGCTGGAGCGCCAGCTCACCCCGTCGGTTGCCCACGGAGACGGCGTTGGTGTTCACCACGGACAGCACCGTGTAGCCGACGAGCATCGCGATGACCAGGTAGTTGACCGACGCCTGCGTCCGGCCGCCGCGCGCGTGCGCGGCCACTACCGCGTCGCGGCCGCTGATCTTCACGCCGGGACCCGCGACAGCGGAGAGGTCCGTGCCCGGAGCGGTTCGGACCAGGATTTGCGAGGGCAGGCCCGCCGTCGTGTGCGGAGCGAGGAGTTCCGCGCTGGTGAGCAGCGTCTCGAAGCCCTCGCGGGGCGTGAAGAGGGCGGCGACGCGTACGTCCGCCACGGAGCCGTCGCCGAGTTGCAGCCGCATGCTGTCGCCCACCGTGCGGTGGATGTGGCGCGCGACGCTCTCGGGCAGGGCGACCGCCGCGCCGCGCAGGTCGCGCAGGCTGCCCGCCGTCGCCTCGGTCGCGAGGGTCCGGGTGACGGCGTCCGCGCTGACGCCCTGCAAGGGCAGGCCCTTGGGGTCGCCGCCGGTGTAGCCGGTGCTCGTGACGTACGCGCCGGCCGCCGTGACGCCCGGCAGGGCGCGTACGCGGGCGAGGAGTCCCGGGTCCACGCCGCCCGCCGCCGTCGTGATCACCGCGTCGGCCCGCAGGTTCTCGGTGAACGCCTTGTCCGTCGCGGCCGCCGTGGTCGTCTGGAGGTAGAGCATGCCGGTCGCGATGCCGCTGGCCAGCATCACCGGGGTCGCGATCGCCGCCGTCCTGGCCGCGCGGGCGCGGCAGTTGAGGACGGCCAGCCTGCCGGAGGCGCCGGCGAGGAGGCGTACGGGCCAGTGGAGCAGGACGGTGACCGCCTTGGTGAACCACGGTCCCAGCAGTGCCAGCCCGATCGCGCAGCACATCACCGTCGGCCCCGCCGTGCTCGCGGCCATCGGGCCGCGCAGGACCAGCGCGGTGACCAGCGCCAGCGCGACCGTACCCGCGAGGAACAGCAGCCCCGCGGCGATGCGTACGGGATGCAGCCGGTCCTTCGGCGCGGCCGCCTCGCCCAGCGCCTCCACGGGCCTGGCCTTGACCGCCCGCGCGCTGCCGAGCAGGCTGCCGGCCACGGCCGTCAGCAGCAGCGCCCCGTACGCCGGCATCGCCGGGATCCAGCCCTGGCTGAACTCGACCGTGTCCGCGATCATGCCGCTGTCGACCAGCGCCCCGTAGAGCCACCGCCCCACCACCGGCCCCGCGGGCCAGGCCGCCGCCGCGGCGAGCAGCATGACCATCAGGGTCTCGCCCAGCAGCATGCGCCGCAGCTGGCGCGGGGTCGTGCCGATCGCCCGCAGCAGCGCGAGTTCGCGGCCGCGCTGCTGCGCGGAGAGCGAGACCGTACCGGCCACGACGAACATCGCCACCAGCACGACCAGCCCGCCGACCGGCCCCGAGAGCGCGACCAGGTCCTCGCCGCCCTGGAGCACCTCCGGGTGCTCGACCGCGCCGCGGTCGTCGCCGGTGAACAGGCTGACGCGCTGCCCCGCGAGGGCCTCGGCGACGCCCTTGCGCACGGTGTCCCGGTCCGCGCCCGGCGCGAGGGTGACCGCGATGTCGGCGACCGTGTCCGGCCGCCCGGAGAGCGTCACCGCGTCGGACGCGGAGAAGAACAGCGTGGCCCGGGGCACGTCCCGCGCGGTGGCCACACCGCTCACGCGGTACGCGGCGGAGCCGCCGTGCGCCGCGATCCGTACCCGGTCCCCCACGCCGGCCCCCGCCCGCCGCGCGAGCCCCGCGTCGAGGACGACCTCGTTCCCGGCCGGGGCGCTGCCGGAGGTCAGCGCGTACGGCGTGAGCGCCGCCGACTCCCATCCGTGCGCCTCCGCCTTCGCGGGGGCCTCCTTGGTGAGCACCGCCGCGTCGAAGGTGCGCTCCCCGACGGCCGTACGGACCCCGGGCACGGCCCGTACTCGCTCGGCCAACTCGGCGGGAATTCCGACCCGTTCGGGGAGAACCGTGGTCTTCTTCTTGTGCTTCTTGCCCGTCCGCACCTCGTGCGTACGGTCACCGGTGACGAGCAGGTCCGCGCCCGTGAGGCGCTGCGGCGGGACGTTGTTCCGGATACCGGTCTCCATCAGCCCGCCGCACGCCATGACGAGCGTGGCGCCGATGAAGAGAGCGAGGAAGGTGGCGGTGAATCCGCCTATTCGATACCGCAGCGATCTCGCTGCGAGCTTCCCCATCATCGACGGCCACGCCCCTTTTCGCTCACTGTCCTGGTTACGGATCCACGCTAGGGAGCGGCGGGGTTCCGGCCCATGGGAACAGCAGGTGAGTGAGGGTGGGGGTAGCCCTACCCGTCACTCGCGGCGGCGTACGTGATGAAGGTTGCCCAGGCGTGGGCGCCTATGGTGATTCTGGGTCCGTCCTTGCGCTTGGAGTCACGTATGTGGACGGTGTGGGAGAGGGTCGAGATTTCGACGCATGCTGCGGCGTCGTTATCGCTGTAGCTGGACTTGAACCATGCGCTCACAGTTCCTCTGACACCTTTCTAATCAATTGGGCCGATTTTTCTGGGCTGAGCGCGTGCGCACGAAGCAGTGCATGACGCTTGATGAGGACACTCACCATCTCTGGGTCGGCATGCAGATTGCTCATCAGCTGTGCTTCCTGATACCCGTAATACCGATGCTCGGCGGTCTCCAGCACGGTGAACGAGCCTTCGCACCCGATGGTGGAACCGATGGGGACCACCTGGATGCAGATGTTGCGCGCCATCCCCTCCTCCACCAGACGCGCGAGCTGACGCTTCATCACATCTGGCCCACCGAACGCGGCCCGCAAAGCCACCTCATGGATCACGAAGTTGAACACCGTGGTCGGCTTACGCAGAAGGTCTTGGCGCGCCAAGCGAGCCACTACGCGCATCTCGACGAGCTCGTCACTCACAGGGGGATAGCGACCGGACAGGAGCGCTCGCGCATAATCCTCGGTCTGCAAGAGGCCGGGGATGAGCAGCACCTCGTACCAGTGGAAGGCGATCGCCTCCGCCTCGATCTCCATGTACTCACGCGCGCGGCTGGCGACTTTCTCCGGCTCCAGGTACGGATGGACAGCCGCCAACTTCCCTTTGGCACCGCACAACTCGTCGGCGATCTCCAGGAGATGCTGAGTGGGCCGACGCCTCCCCTGCTCCATGGACTTCACGGTTTCGGCGCCGTAGCCGGATTCTTCCGCCAACTCCTCACGGGAGATGTTCGCTTCGACCCGCCACAGCTTGACCTGGTTTCCGGACAGCCGCCATGCCATCGGCGGCTGCGAGTGATCACCCATGCCAGCACCCTTGCCCTTCGTACCTCGTCGGTACCAACGGAGGCTAGGCACGGGCAAGCCGCATACAGGACCAATTCGAAGGAATTCTGCCCGCACGGGTGAACGGGCTACAGCACGGTCGCACCCGGGACCGGGCCGGAGGTCACGCGTACGGCGCGGCACGTGCCGGAGGCGCGGAGGGCGTCGGCGACCTTCTCGGCGGATTCGGCGTCCTGTACCAGGAATGCGGTGGTGGGGCCGGAGCCGGAGACCATGGCGGCCAGGGCGCCCGCGTCCGTACCGGCCGCGAGGGTGGCGGAGAGGGAGGGGCGGAGGGAGACGGCGGCGGCCTGGAGGTCGTTGGAGACCGAGGCGGCGAGGGCGAGCGGATCGCCGGTGCGGAGGGCTTCGAGGAGGGCGGGCGTGGGCTCGGGTTCGGGTACGTCGGCGGAGGTGGCGCCCGTACCGGAGGCGACGCGCAGCCGGTCGCACTCGGCGTAGACGGCGGGCGTGGAGAGCCCGCCGTCGGCGACGGCGAAGACCCAGTGGAACGTGCCGCCGACGGGCAGCGGCGTGAGGATCTCGCCCCGGCCACGCCCGAGCGCGGCCCCGCCGACGAGGCTGAAGGGCACGTCACTGCCGAGCTCGGCGCAGATGTCGAGCAGCTCCTCGCGGGAGGCGCCCGTACCCCACAGCGCGTCGCAGGCGAGCAGCGCGCCCGCGCCGTCGGCACTGCCGCCGGCCATGCCGCCCGCGACGGGGATGTCCTTGGCGATGTGGATGTGGACCCGGGGCTCGCGTCCATATCGCGCGCCGAGTGCGAGCGCCGCGCGCGCCGCGAGGTTGGTGGCGTCCAGGGGGACCTGCGCCGCGTCCGGTCCCGCGCAGGTGATCTTCAGGGTGTCGGCTTCCTCGACGGTGATCTCGTCGTGGAGGCCGACGGCGAGGAAGACGTTGGCCAGGCCGTGGAATCCGTCCGGGCGGGCGCCGCCCACTGCGAGCTGGACGTTGACCTTGGCGGGTACGCGGACGGTGACGGCGGTCACTTCGGCTGGCTCCTCGGGTCGGTGTGGGAGTCGATGCTATCGGCGGGTTCCTGGCTGGGGCTCGCGCCCCGGGGTGCGGCCGGGTGCGTCTGCGGCTCCGCCGCGTTGGGGGGGTGCCTCATCATGCTCGTTGCCGCCTGCGGCGGGGGCGGCCTGCGGCCGCGTCCTCAAACGCCGGACGGGCTGGTTTGTTCCCCAGCCCCGCCCCTTCCCGGCTGCATCTGATATGCGGCTCCGCCGCGTGGGGGGGCTGCGCCCCAGACCCCCGCAACACGCTTCGCGCGTTGTCCTCAAGCGCCGGACGGGCTGAAAAGAAAAGACCGGCACCACAAACCAGCCCGGCCGGCGATTGAGGCCACCCGAACCCCAGCCACACACAACCCGCAGAAGAAACCGCTAAACCTTGTGCTCGGCGATCGCCACGAACTCGTCCACCGTCAGCGACTCCCCCCGCGCCTGCGGCGAAACACCGGCCGCGACCAACGCCGCCTCCGCCGCCGCCGCGGACCCCGCCCAACCGGACAGAGCCGCCCGCAGCGTCTTACGCCGCTGCGCGAACGCCGCGTCCACCACCGCGAACACCTCAGCCCGACTCGCCGTCGTCTCGATCGGCTTCTCACGCCGCACCAAGGACACAAGCCCGGAGTCGACATTCGGCGCCGGCCAGAAGACATTGCGCCCGATGGACCCGGCCCGCTTCACATGGGCGTACCAAGCGGCCTTCACGGACGGCACGCCGTAGACCTTGGAGCCGGGGGCCGCGGCCAGGCGGTCGGCGACCTCGGCCTGGACCATGACGAGGGTGCGCTCGATGGTGGGGAACTGGGCGAGCATGTGGAGCAGGACGGGCACGGCGACGTTGTACGGCAGGTTGGCGACGAGGGCCGTGGGCGCGGGGCCGGGGAGTTCGGTGACGTGCATGGCGTCGCTGTGCACGAGTGCGAAGTGATCGGCGCGGGCGGGCAGCCGGGCGGCGATGGTCGCGGGGAGGGCGGCGGCGAGGACGTCGTCGATCTCGACGGCGGTGACCCGGTCGGCGGCCTCCAGCAGGGCGAGGGTCAGGGACCCGAGTCCGGGGCCGACCTCGACGACGACGTCGTCGGGCCGCACCTCGGCGGTCCGGACGATGCGCCGGACGGTGTTGGCGTCGATCACGAAGTTCTGGCCGCGCTGCTTGGTGGGGCGTACCCCCAAGGCTGCGGCCAGCTCGCGGATGTCCGCGGGACCGAGCAGGGCGCCGGAGTCGTCTGTGCTGGGGCTGGAGCTCACCCGTGAAGTTTACGGCCGCACACGGGCCACGGGGTCGCCCCCCGGCTGACGTACAGCTTCTTGGCCCGGAGGGTCTGCTCGGAGGCGGGCGCGTCCTGGGGGCGGCCGTTGCCGCCGAGGGACTGCCAGGTGCGGACGTCGAACTGATAGAGGCCGCCGTAGGTGCCCGAGGGGTCGACGGCGTCGGGCCGCCCGCCAGCCTCGCACTGGGCGAGGCCGCTCCAGTTGAGCCCCTCGGCTCCCTGGACGCTGGTGGGGCGGGGCTTGGTGCCGACCCTGATGATCTCGGTGCGGGGTTCGCGGACGGTCTCGGAGGAGAGCTTGGTGGGCTTCTGCTTGACGCCGTTGACGATGCGCAGGGCGTAGGTGGTGCGCTCGACGCCCTTCTCGCCGCGCTGGGAGACGACCTCGGTGCCCTTGTAGAGCGTGGCGTCGTCGTGCCGCTCGGTGTCGAAGTCGATGGGGGTCTCGCGGACCTCCTCGGTGCCGGTGATCCGCATGACGGAGATCGTCTGGCCCTCGCGGGGGAAGCTGTCGGGGTCCACGGAGGTGGTGTCCTGGCCGTGCAGGGTGATGCCGGCGGCCTCAAGGGCCTCGTGGACGGTGGCGGCGTTGGTGCGGATGGTGCGCTCGCGGCCGTCGGCCATGAAGGTGACGGTGCGCTCGGTGCGCACGTCGAGGTCGAGGCCGTGGCGGGAGATGGGGGCGGTGCGGGGGGTGGAGAGGTAGGCGCCCTCGGCCCGTACGCCGAGTTCGCGCAGGGCGCCGTCGACGGTGCGGGCGTGGGTCCACACCTGGTGGTGCTGCCCGTCGAGGGTGAGGGCGACGGGGCGGCCGTAGCGGACGGAGATCTCGTCGCCGCCGGTGAGGCCGTGGTGGTGGCCGGGGGTGACGGCGTCGTGTTCGCCGAGGGGGACGTGCTGGTCGGCGAGGAGCTCGTCGACGTTGTCGGCGAAGGTGTGCAGCGTGCGGGTCTTGCCCTCGACGTCGAGCCGGACGGTCTTGTCGGCGGCGATGAAGGAGGACGTGCCGCCGGCGAGGAAGGCCACCACGAGGGCCTGCGGGAGCAGCTTGCGCAGGGCGTCGGGGCGCTCACCGGCCCGCTTGCGCCTCCCGGCGGCCCGCCGGGAGGCCCCGCGGGACGGCCCGGAGGCGACGGGGGCCTCGGGGGCGTCCTGGGCGTCGGCCGCGGGCTCGTCGGGGGCCTGCGGGGCGAGCGGCTGGCGGGGCAGGTGCGGCAGGTCCTGGACGTCGTGGAGGTCCTGCGGCTCGTACGGCCCGGCCTCCCGGGGCTCGGGCAGGAAGGGGTCGTAGGGGCCGGTGACCGGCGGCTCGTATATCCCGTAGCGGTCGTCGTCGGGCACGTCGTAGGGCACGTACGGGGCGTAGGCGCCGTACGGCGTGGCGGACTCGTACGGGTTGTACAGGTCGTAAAGCGGCGGTGCTTCCGGCGCACCGCGACGTGCGGCACGGGGGCTGCCCGGTGCATGAGTCACGCGACACTCCCCTGGGTCGAGCTATCGGCCCGGGACTGTAGCGGAGGAGCGGTCACTCTCCAAAGTCAGATCATCACACTGTGTCGCACACTCATGCGTCAGTATCCGAACGCCCTTGCGGTGTTCTGGGCGACCGCCGTGGCCAGGGCGTCCTCCGCGATGCCGCGGTAGCCGGCCATCGCGCGCAAAGTGACCGGAATGAGGTACGGCGCGTTGGGCCGTCCGCGATACGGCATCGGGGTCAGGAAGGGCGCGTCGGTCTCCACCAGGATCCGGTCGAGCGGGGCCACGGCGAGCGCGTCACGGAGGTGCTGGGCGTTCTTGAAGGTGACGTTCCCGGCGAACGAGAGGTAGTAGCCCGCCTCGGCGCAGACCTTGGCCATCTCGGCGTCGCCGGAGTAGCAGTGGAAGACGACCGTCTCGGGCGCGCCCTCCTCGCGCAGCACCCGCAGGACGTCGTCGTGAGCCTCGCGGTCGTGGATGACCAGGGCCTTGCCGTGCCGCTTGGCGATGTCGATGTGGCGGCGGAAGGAGCGCTCCTGGGCGGCCATGCCCTCGGGGCCGGTGCGGAAGTAGTCCAGGCCCGTCTCGCCCACGCCTCGGACGTGCGGCAGCGCGGCCAGCGCGTCTATCTGCTCCAGGGCCGCGTCCAGGGCGGCGTCGCCGCCGGGCTCGCGGGCACCCTGCCGGGACCAGCCGTCGGGGTCGCCGAGCACGATCCGGGGGGCTTCGTTGGGGTGCAGGGCCACCGCGGCCCAGACGCTCTCGTGCGCGGCGGCCGTCTCGGCCGCCCACGTGGAGCCCGCCACGTCGCACCCGACCTGGATGACCGTGGTCACGCCGACGGACGCGGCTTTGGCCAGGGCTTCCTCGACGGGCCTGGCGGCGCTTCCCAGCGGCAGCTGGGGGAGCATGTCCAGGTGGGTGTGGGAGTCGGCGACGGGCACCGCCAGCGGCTCCGGGAGCGGCGGAGGGACGTCCTTGTCGTTCTGATTCCGCTTGCCGCCGGAGTTGCCGCTGTTCGATGCTGTTGCCGCCATGCACGCGATTCTAGAGATCGCGGCGGGGAGCGCTCACTTCCGGTGGTGGAAGGGGTGCAGCAGGTCCGACAGGTGCCAGTGGTGCTCGTGCCCGTCCTCCGGCGTCCCGGAGGACTCACCCGGCGCGGCCGCGAGCGGGCCCGCGGGGGCCTGGCCGCCGGCCGGCACGGCCGACTTCGCCGGCGTGTGCAGCACGTCAGCGATCTTGGACACCCGACCGGAGCGCATGATGCGCACGACGTGCTCGCCGCAGTTCTCGCAGGTGGGGTTGGTCAGCGGCGACGGAACGCGCGCGCCGTCCGCGTAATAGACCACGAAGGGCCGGCCCTCGGCGTCGGTGTGGTGCTGGATCTCGTACGACTGCTCCCAGCCGTGCCCGCATCGCATGCACGCGAAGGAATACGACTCGTGGGCAGGCTCGGCCGCACCCTGCGCGGGCACCGGGGGCCGGGTGGCTATCGGCCGGACACCGTTCGAGGTTCCTGCGATCTCGCTCATGGCAGCTCCTCTTGTCCTGAGGACAAGTTATCTCCGGGATCGGACGTCCCACGTACAGGGAACGCCTATCCCGGCGGTAACGCAGCAGCCCTGTCCCGAATTGGGGCAAACTTGGCGGCGCACTATCCAAAGTGCCTGGCCACGCGGCCTAAGCTTTGCTTTTCACGATAGTCCTTTACCCGCCGATGGGCCCGGCCGGGCGGCGTTCTTTGCCGCCACGACGGCATCGAACACCTCTCGTTTGGGTAGGCCTGCTTCCGCGGCCACAGCCGCGATGGCCTCCTTGCGACGCTCCCCCGCCTCCTCCCGCACCCGCACCCTGCGCACCAGCTCGGTCGCGTCGAGATCCTGCGGGCCGGGCTCGGCGGCGCCCTCGACCACGATGGTGATCTCGCCGCGCACGCCCTCGGCGGCCCAGGCGGCGAGCTCCTTCAGGGGGCCGCGCTTGACCTCCTCGTAGGTCTTCGTCAGCTCGCGGCACACCGCGGCGCGGCGATCGGCGCCCAGCACCTCGGCCATGGCGGCGAGGGTGTCGTCCAGCCGGTGCGGCGCCTCGAAATAGACCAGCGTCCGGCGCTCGTCCGCGACCTCGCGCAGCCGCCCGAGCCGCTCGCCCGCCTTGCGGGGCAGGAACCCCTCGAAGCAGAACCGGTCCACCGGCAGCCCGCTCACCGCCAGCGCCGTCAGCACCGCGGAGGGCCCCGGCACGGCCGTGACCTTGATGTCCCGCTCCACGGCGGCGGCGACCAGGCGATAGCCGGGGTCGGAGACGGAGGGCATCCCCGCGTCGGTCACCAGCAGCACCCGCGCACCACCGGCCAGCGCCTCGACGAGCTCGGGCGTGCGGGCCGACTCGTTGCCCTCGAAATACGACACCACGCGGCCGGTGGTGTGCACGCCGAGCGCCTGGGTGAGGCGGCGCAGCCGGCGGGTGTCCTCGGCGGCGATCACTTCGGCGGCGAGGAGTTCCTGGGCGAGGCGGGGGGGTGCGTCTGTGACGTCACCGATGGGGGTACCTGCGAGTACGAGCGTTCCGGTCACGCGTCCATCCTCTCAGGGGTGGGGCGGGGTGGGTGGCGGCCGTCCGCGGCGGGAGGTGCGGGTGGGTTGCGCCTGCGGCGGGCTTTTCCCCTGCCCGCCCCTGCCCGCCGCATCTGGTGTGCGGCTTCACCGCGTGGGGGCGCGTGCCCCAGGCCCCCGGCTGACCCGCCATTGCCTCCCCCCAGACTCCGTCCGGGGGTGCCCCCAGCGGGCTGAAACGGCTAGCCCGTGAGCATCAAGCCGATGCCCAGGACCATCAGGCCCGCCGCCGCGACGCGTGGCGCTCCGAAGCGTTCCTTGAGGAAGATCGTGCCGATGGCCGCGCCCACGATGATCGAGGATTCGCGGAGGGCGGCGATGGGGGCGAGTTCGGCGCGGGTCTGGGCCCAGAGCACCAGGCCGTACGCGAAGACGGACAGCAGGCCGCCGAGCAACCCCCGTACCGCGTAAGGGCGGAGGGCGGTGAGCAGGTCGCGGCGGGCGTACAGCGCGTAGGCGGGGATCGCGAGCCCTTCGAGGATCATCAGCCAGGCGATGTAGCCCAGGGACGAGCCGGAGGCGCGGACGCCGAGACCGTCGACGACCGTGTAGGAGGCGATCGCCAGGCCCGTGGCGAGGGCCGCGGTGATCGCCGGCCAGTGCGGCCGCGTACCGCTGCCGCGGATGCCCCACAGGGCGACCCCGACCAGCCCCGCCGAGGCGACGGCGACCCCGGCGAGCTGCCACCCGCCGGGCACCTCACCGGCGAAGGCCGCCGCGAGCACGGTGACGGCGAGCGGGGCGCTGCCGCGGGCGATCGGGTACATCTGCCCGAAGTCGCCGAGCGTGAAGGACCGCATGAGCAGGAGTTGGTAGACGACGTGCAGGACGGCGGACGCGGCGAGGTACGGCCACGCGGCCGCGGCGGGCGTCGGCACGAAGGGGAGCATCGCGAGGCCGCAGACGGCGCCGCCGGTGCCCACGAGGGTGAAGGCGAGGAGTTGTTGTCGGATGCCGTGGGCTATGGCGTTCCAACTGGCGTGTGCGATCGCCGCGATGAGGACCGCTGTGGCTACGGCGGGGGTCATGCGGTTGTTTGAGGCGGGGGGTTCATGTGGGGGACGCTAGTGGGGTGGGTGGGGGTGCCGCTGTTGTCCGGGTCACGGTCGGGGGGCCCGGGCGTTGTCGACCGCGGGTCGGCCGGCGCCTGCGGCGGGCTTTCCCCTGCCCGCCCCTTCCCGCTGCATCTGATGTGCGGCTCCGCCGCGTGGGGGCGCGTGCCCCAGCCCCCGGCTGACCCGCCGTCGCCTCCCCCCGCTACCTCCCCCAGAGGTGCCCCCGACGGGCTGGATATCAGCCCGTCCGGCGATTGAGGACAACGCGGCGAAGCCGTGTTGCGGGGGAAGGGGCAGGGCCGGGGAAAAGCCCGCCGCGGGCGGAAAGCCGAAAACAAAAGATCAACCAGCCCTGAGCACCGCCGCCACGATCGGCCCCGCCGAATCCCCGCCATGACCACCCTGCGGAACGACCGCCGCCGCAGCCACATCCCCCCGATACCCCGCGAACCAGCCATTCGGCTTCGGCTGACCATCGATCTCCGCCGACCCCGTCTTCGCCCCGATGTCGTCGCCCAGCCCCGACATCGCCCGGCGGCCCGTCCCGGAGACGGCGGTGAGGCGCATCATCGACCGCAGCTGCCGCGCGACAGTGGCCGGCAGCGGGCGGGCAGCCTGGGCCAGGCGGCGGTCGTCCAGAGAAGGCGCGACGACGTAGGGCTGGCGGAAGGATCCGGCGCGTACGGTCGCGGCGACCGAGGCCATGTTCAGCGGTGACATCTGCACCCGGCCCTGCCCGATCATCGCCGCCGCCTTGCCGGAGTCGGGGTCGGCGGGGACGCTGCCGTCGTAGCTGGGCAGGCCCGTCTTCCACTCCTGGCCGAGGCCGAAGACGTCCCTGGCCTCGGCGCTGAGGGCGCCGTCGGGGACCTCGCCCGCGAAGGAGATGAAGGCGGTGTTGCAGGAGGCGGCGAAGTCCTGGGCGAAGGTGGCGCCGGGGTTCTCGCTCTCCTCGACGTTGTGGAACTTCATGCCGTAGGTGGCGTACTTCGGGCACGGCACCGGCTTGTCCGGGGTGGCCTTGCCCTGTTCCAGCAGCATCGCCGCGGTGATGATCTTCATCGTGGAGCCGGGCGGGGTCTGGCCCATGAGGGCCGCGTTGAACTCGGTCTTCTTCGAGTTGGCGACGGCCAGGATCTCGCCGGTGCTGGGCTTGACGGCGACGACCGAGGCGTCGGTCTGCCGGTCGACGGCGCTCTCGGCGGCGCGCTGCGCGGCCGCGTCGATGGTCGTACGCAGCTGCGCGGGCTTGCCCTTGGAGACGACGTGCAGGGTCTTGGGGGCGGCGCCGGAGCCGACGGGGCCCACGGCGCGTACCTCGACGCCCGGTTCGCCGCCGGCCTTCTGCCCGTACCGCTTGCTCAGCTCCGGCAGTACGGAGGTGAGCGAGGGATAGTCCTTGGCGTCCAGCGTGGTGCCGTCGCGGTCGACGGCGGTGATCTGCGGGGCGGAGCTCGTGTCCGTGGCGAGCGACTCGCCCTGGGCGAGCCGCGGGTGGACGACCGTGGGCTGCCAGTCGACGAGCGGGGCTCCGGTGGACCGGCCGCGGACGACGGCGAGCGAGGAGTCGTAGGTCCAGGTGGAGCGCTGCTTGCCGTAGACGACCTCGGCGGTGACGGAGAAGGGCACCTTGGTGCCCGTCGCGCTGCCCTGCCTGAAGCTGACCTTCTCGATGTGGGCGGCCTCGCGGTAGCCCGTGAGGGCGGTGGTGGCCGCCGCGGCGTTGTCGGTCAGGGCCGCGGCCTTGCTCGCGTCGCCCGACTCCCAGGCCGCGAGGAAGTCGCGCGCCGTTCTGTCGACCTCCGTGTCCGTGGGCGGCCCGGTCCTGACGGGCGCCGCCTCGGCCTGGCCGCCCGAGGCGTCGGTCACCGCGCTGACGACGTTGTACGCGCCGAGCCCGGCGGCCCCCGCCATCGCCGCGGCCACGACCCCGATCGCGACCTTCGCTCCCTTGTGCATGTCCCATCCCCCTACAGGTCCCCACCCAACAGTTTTAATCAGGTGATTAAAACCTCTGCATGGGGACTCTACGGGACTGCGGTGACAGCAGGGGCGGGGATGGCCGGAATCCACCGCTCCGTGTCTGACACTCCGTCATGTACGGCGCCGTCGGATCGCTGTCGGACCGCCGTCGGACCGCCGTCAGATCCAGGAGTCGAACCACATCCGGTTGCGCCATGCCTCGATGGGGATGGGGCGGCCGGTGTAGAGGGGGTAGAAGTAGACGAAGTTCCAGGCGATGAGCAGGACCAGCGTGCCCGCGCCGATCGCACCGAGGACCCGGCGCCGCTCCGTGGAGCCCGGCGGCCCGAGGATCGCCCCGATCATCATCGCCAGGGCCAGACACAGGAACGGCACGAAGACGACGGCGTAGAAGACGAAGATCGTGCGTTCCTGCCACATGAACCACGGCAGATAGCCCGCCGCGACCGCGCACAGCACCGCGCCCGCGCGCCAGTCGCGCCGGAACCCCCACCGGTAGATCAGATACAGCAGCGCGAAGCAGGCCGCCCACCACAGCAGCGGCGTGCCCAGCGCGAGCACCTCGCGGGCGCACTTGTCGGCCGCGTCCTTGGGGCAGCCGTCGGTGCCGGGCGCCGGGGACTCGTAGAAGTACGACACGGGGCGGGACTGGACGAGCCAGCTCCAGGGGTTGGACTGATAGGTGTGCGGCGAGGAGAGGTTGGTGTTGAACCTCCACACCTCGTGCTCGTAGTGCCACAGGCTGCGCAGCGGGTTGAGGACACCGGCCAGGAAGCCGTCCGTGCTGTAACCGCCGCTGGTCTCCGCCCAGTGCCGGTAGAAGCCGCTGTGCTGCCAGCCCTCCTTCTCGCTGTACGTGCCGCTGCCCGCGAACCAGCCGGTCCACGACGCGAGGTAGACGGCCAGGGCCACCGGCACGGTCGCCAGGAACGCCCACGGGGTGTCGCGCCGGAGCGCGGCCAGGGCGGGGTGGCGGGCGCCGGCGACGCGGCGCGAGCCCATGTCCCAGAGCACGGTCAGCAGGCCGAAGGCGGCCAGATAGACGGCGCCGTTCCACTTCGTGGCGCAGGCCAGCCCGAGGCAGACACCGGCGGCGATCCGCCACGGCCGCCACCCGAGCCGCAGGCCGCCGCCGACGCCCGCGTCCGGGCGGGCGAGCCCGTCCTCGTCCACGGGCAGCGCGGCCGCGAGGCGGGCCCGCGCCTTGTCGCGGTCCACCAGGACGCAGCCGAAGGCCGCCAGCACGAAGAACATCAGCACCGAGTCGAGCAGCGAGGTGCGGCTCATCACGAAGTGCAGGCCGTCGACGGCGAGCAGGGCGCCCGCGAGGCAGCCGAGGAAGGTGGAGCGGAAGAGGCGGCGTCCGATGCGGCACAGCATCAGCACCGACAGCGTGCCGAGCACCGCGACCATGAAACGCCAGCCGAAAGGGTTCAGCCCGTACAGCCACTCACCGACGCCGATGACCCACTTGCCCATCGGCGGGTGCACGACATAGCCGGGGGCGTCGGCGATCTGGTCGTGACCGGCGATGATCCGGTCGTTGATATTGTCCGGCCACTTCGCCTCGTAGCCGTACTTCCACAGGGCCCAGGCGTCCTTCGCGTAGTACGTCTCGTCGAATATCACCGCCTTGGGGCTGCCGAGGTTCCAGAAGCGGAGGATTCCGGCGAACAGGGCGACGGCCAGCGGCCCGGTCCACCCCGACCAGCGCGCGAGCAGCCGCGCCTTCCCCGGCCCCGCGCCGAGCCGCTCCCACACCCGCGTACCGGGCTCGGGGAACGCCGGCACGAGCCGCTCCCGCACGTCCGGCTGCGGCCCGCGCGCATAGCCGAACCGCCCGAGTCTGCGCTGCCACGGAGGCTGCCACTCGTCTGCGGTCGGGCCCTGCCGGGCTTGGGTAGCGGTGTCACTGGTCACCGCGCCATCGTAGGGAACGGGCCTGTGGGAGTGCTGGGGACGGCGCGCGGGGGGTTTGGGGGGAGGCCCGCCCAGGACCCCTCATCCCCTCGTCATCCCCTCGTCCCGGGGACAGCCGGGGGAGCGCGAGCCTGCTGCTTTCGGGCGCCCGCGCCGGGCAGGCCAGCTCGGGGACGGCGCGGTTCGGGGAGCATGTCACCAGGGCCACCGACAAGAACGACGGGCGTGTCAGATAGTGGCCGCACGAGACGTCGCCGCCCCGTGCGAGCCGTTCCGCGACGGCGGAGACGTCGTATCTGTCCTGCGGGGACAAGAACCGGGCCGCGTGCTCCGCCAGCCGGTCGGCCAGCCACCCTGCGGCGCCCTGGTGTCCGGTCCAGGTCCCCTGGATGAGCCGGGCCGGTTTCAGGAGCCAGTGGGCCGTCTGCATCGGGGGTGTGTCCGAGAGGGCGAAGGCGGGGTTCTCCGGGCGGCGGGTGCCTTCCTTTCCTCACCCAGGTGTCGAACGACATCATCCCTCATCCCCGGCTTGTCCGCCGAAGCCGTGCGGCTGCTCACCTGGCAGTTGTCGCTGCCCGACGGCGTGGATCAGCCGCTGTCGGAGACGGCGAAGCGGGCCGGGATCAAGAAGACGGCGTTCATGCGGGCCAAGCGGGAGCTGATCGCCGAGGGGTATGTCCACGAGTGGCGCCGCCAGGGGGCGGACGGGCGGTGGTCCCGGCCGCAGCTGGTGTCGAACGTGCCGCTGACGGCGGACGAGGCGGCAGCAGCGGTGCACGGTGGACGACCGACTGCCGAGGAACCGTCCGTCGGTGAGCCGACCGTTCGGGCCGTCGGCCGTTCCCAGGAAAAGAACGAGGAGAAGACTTCCCACCCTCCCCACCCGCTGGCCGAGCGCGGCGCGCAAGCGCTCGCCGCCGTGGCGTACTTCGACGAACCCCCGTTCTCCCGCCGGGCGGCCGGACATCTCCGCTCCTGACCCACGAGAATCTCGCGGACGGGGCCGAGCGCGCCGAGGCCGCCAGGGGCTGGGCGGCTGTGCTGTCCGATCGGAAGACGTTCCCGGAGACCGGGCGGCCGCTCCCTAAGGCGCCCTGGCCGATGCCGTGGCAACGGCCTACCCGCCGCAGATCGCCCGCTTCAGGCCCGGGTCGGCCGCGAGCAGGCCGCCGTCCACCGGCAGGGTGACGCCCGTGATCCAGGACGCGTCGGGCGAGGCGAGGAAGGCGACGGCGGCGGCGATGTCCTCGGGGCGGCCGACGCGGCCCAGCGGATAGTGCGCGGCGGCGCGCTCCAACACGTCCTCGCGGCCGTCCCAGTTGGGGGTGTGGACGGTGCCCGGTGCGACGAGGTTGACGCGTACGCCGCGCGCGGCGCAGTGCCCGGCCAGCGTGCGGGTGAGGCTCGCGAGGCCCGCCTTGGCGGCGCTGTAGGCGTGGTTGCCGAAGTCCCGCTCGGCGTTGACCGAGCCGACGCCGACGACGCAGCCGCGCCCGCCCGCCGCCGCGAGGTGCGGCATCGCGGCACGTACGCAGCGGAAGGCGCCGGTCAGCGTGATGTCGAGGTCGCGGAACCAGTCCTCGTCGGAGGTGTCCTCGACGTACCGCTCGTCGGGGTGGCAGGACAGGGCGTTGTTGACGAGGACGTCGAGCCGGCCGAAGCGGTCGACGGCGGTGGCGACGGCGGCCTCGACGGCCGTACGGTCGGCGACATCGCAGGGGGAGGACTCGGCGGCCAGCCCGTCGGCGCGCAGGGCGGCGGCCGCCTTCGCGGCGCGCTCGCCGTCCAGGTCGGTGACGAGGACCCGCGCGCCCTCGCCCGCGAACCGGCGCGCGGCCGCCGCGCCGATGCCGCGGCCCGCGCCGGTGATCAGTACGGCGTAGCCGTCGAAGCGTGCTGCTGCCATGCGGGATCGCTACCCGCTGGGGGGTGCGGCATTCGCTTCCGGCCGGCGGCGGACCCTCGGCGCAGCGACGCCGCGTTGTCCTCGGAGTTGCCGTTGAGCCTCAGAGGCCGGGCCTCAGAGATCGGGCCTCTGAGAAGGAAAGGGCGCGCGCCCGCTCATCGGCCCGCGGTCCGGGATCCAGGCTCAGCGCCACCGCGCGGACGAGCGCCTGGGCGCGCGGGTCGGCGGTGACGTTCTTCTGCATGCCGTTGGTGACGTAGCCGAAGGAGATCCCCGACTCGGGGTCGGCGAAGCCGAGGGAGCCGCCGCGGCCCGGGTGGCCGAAGGAGCCGGGGGCCAGCAGCGGGGAGGCCGCGCCGTGCAGCATGTAGCCCAGGCCGAAGCGGGTGCCCACCACCAGGACGCGGTCCGGGCCGGCCGACTCCTCCGTGCGGGCCAGGGTCAGCGTCGCCGGGGCGAACAGCCGCCGCGCGCCGTCGAGGTCGCCGAGGAGCGAGGCGTAGAAGCGGGCCAGGCCGTCGGCGGTGGCGACGCCCGCGGAGGCGGGGAGCTCGGCGGCGCGGTAGGCGGGGTCGTTCTCGTCGGCCTGGGGCTCGATGGCCGCGAACGCGCGACGGGTGAGCGAGGCCGGGTCGCCGTAGGCGTCGGAGACGGCCTTCTTGGGGCGCATCCGCAGGCCCGCCGTGGCGGGGTCGGCGGGCGGCCCGACGTCGGCGATCCGCCCGGCGCGCGCCTGCTCGGAGGCGGGCAGGCCGATCCACAGGCCGGCGCCGAGGGGCGCGGCTATCTCGTCGGCGACCCAGGCGCCGACGGTCCGGCCGGTGACCCGCAGGACGAGCTCGCCGAGCAGCCAGCTGTACGTCTGCGCGTGGTAGCCGTGCGCGGTGCCGGGCTCCCAGGCGGGCGCCTGCGCGGCGAGGGCGGCCGGGCCGCTGACGCCGTCGATGGCCTGGGCCGGGGTGAGCGGGGTGTCGAGGACGGGCAGGCCGGCGCGGTGCGAGAGGAGGTGGCGGACGAGGACGCGCTCCTTGCCCTCCGCCTTGAACTCGGGCCAGTACGTGCCGACGGGCGCGTCCAGGTCGACCAGGCCGCGCTGGTGCAGGAGCAGGGGGACGGCGGCGGCCACGCCCTTGGTGGCGGAGCGGACGATCTGGGCGGTGCCCTGCTCCCACGGCTGGGCGGAGGAGTCGTCGGGGTCGGCGTCGGCGTCCTTGGTGCCGCCCCAGAGGTCGACGACCTTGTGTCCGTTCCGGTAGACGGTCACGGCGGCGCCGCGCTCGCCGCGCCGGGCGAAGTTCTCCGCGAAGGCGTCCCGGACCGGTTCAAAACCGTCCGCCACCGTGCCTTGGGCGTCCACCGCTGTCTCCTGCTCCACCGTCTGATCTGTGTAAGGGCTCCCACCATGGTGCCGTGCCGTGCTCAATGCGCGTAGACCGGGGTGGATCGGGGCGTTCTTCCGGGCTCCCTGCTTTCCGGGGGCTTCGCCTCCCAGGCCCCTTGGGGTTGGCGTCGGGTGCGGGTCGTCCGGGGCTGAGCGCTGCGCCCCTGACGGGGGCGGGTTCATCGTCGGCCGCCGGCCCGGTGGGGGCTTGTCGCGCAGTTCCCCGCGCCCCTGGTGGGGGCAGGTTTGCCGTCGGGTGCGGATCCTCACGGGGCGGGTTCATCGTTCGCCGCCCGCCCGGTGGGGGTTGCTCGCGCAGTTCCCCGCGCCCCTGGTGGGGGCGGGTTTGCCTTTGGCTGCGGGTCGTCCGGGGGCTGAGCCCTGCGCCCCTGACGGGGCGGGTTCGTCGTTCGGCCGCCCGCCCGGTGGGGGCTTGGCGCGCAGTTCCCCGCGCCCCTGGTGGGGCGCGTCCCACATCGGCCGTCCGCCCGGTAGGGGTGCTCGCGCCCACGCGGTGGAGCCGCGCGATGTCACGGCCCCGCGCCCCTGACGGGGCGCCGCGCTTCCGTCCGCTGCTGCACAAAGGTTGCAGCTACTGATCTGGTGCGCCTACCGTGTGCCGTCATTTGCGCACCATCAGGAAGGGGCCACCATGGTCTCCACCACCGCCGTCGCCCAGGACCCAGCGCTGTCCCGCTGGCAGCGAATCACCGGTGTGATGACGGGCGCCGAGTGGCGGCGGATGGGTGGCATGGCCGCCTTCATCCTCGCGCTGCACGTCGTCGGGTGGTTCGTCCTGGTGGCCATCGTCGCGCCCGAGCACTACAGCCTGGGCACCAAGTCCTTCGGGATCGGCATCGGCGTCACCGCGTACACGCTCGGCATGCGGCACGCCTTCGACGCCGATCACATCGCCGCGATCGACAACACCACCCGCAAGCTGATGCACGAGGGCAAGCGTCCGCTGTCCGTCGGCTTCTGGTTCTCGCTCGGGCACTCCAGCGTCGTCTTCGCCCTGGCCTTCCTGCTGTCGCTCGGCGTCAAGGCGCTGGCCGGGCCCGTGCAGGACGAGAACTCCGGGCTGCACGAGGTCACCGGCTGGATCGGCACCACCGTCTCCGGCGCCTTCCTCTACCTCATCGCGATCTTCAACCTCGTGGTCCTGGCCGGGATCTGGAAGGTCTTCCGCAAGATGCGCGCCGGGCACTTCGACGAGGCGGCGCTGGAGGAGCAGCTGAACAACCGCGGGCTGATGAACCGGCTGCTCGGCCGGGTCATGAAGTCGATCACCAAGCCGTGGCAGATGTACCCGCTGGGCCTGCTCTTCGGTCTCGGCTTCGACACCGCGACCGAGGTCGCGCTCCTCGTCCTGGCCGGCTCCGGCGCCGCGTCCGGCCTGCCGTGGTACGCGATCCTGTGCCTGCCCGTCCTGTTCGCGGCGGGGATGTCGCTGCTGGACACCATCGACGGTTCGTTCATGAACTTCGCCTACGGCTGGGCCTTCTCCAAGCCGGTGCGCAAGGTCTACTACAACCTCACCATCACCGCGCTGTCCGTGGCCGTGGCGCTGATCATCGGCACGGTCGAGCTGCTCGGCCTGATCGCCGACAAGCTCGGCCTGCACGGGGCGTTCTGGGACTGGATCGGCGGCCTGGACCTGAACACGGTCGGCTTCGTGATCGTCGGTCTGTTCTTCGCCACGTGGGTGCTCGCCCTGGTCATCTGGAAGACGGCCCGCGTCGAGGAGAAGTGGAGTGGGAACGTCCAGCCCGCGGAGGCGGCCGCCGAGGTGACCACCGGCTGAGGCGGCACCCACGCCGCCGTCACCCGCGCGCCGTCAGCGGTGGCGGGAGCGCGCGGATGGCCGAATGCTGAAGCTCCGGGGGAGATCGGGGAGATCCCAAGGAGGCCCGCCGATGCCCACGGCCACCGCGCAGCCCACGGCGGACGTCCCGGCGCCGCCGGAGCTCGGCAGGCGCCGCACCAATCTGGTCTTCGTCACCATCGTGCTCGGCATGCTGCTCGCGGCCCTCGACCAGACCATCGTCTCGACCGCGCTGCCGACGATCGTCGCGGACCTGGGCGGCGGCGGGCACATGGCGTGGGTGGTGACCGCCTATCTGCTGGCGGAGACGGTCTCGACCGTGCTGGTCGGCAAGTTCGGCGACCTCTTCGGGCGGAAGGTCGTCTTCCAGCTGAGCGCGGTGGTCTTCGTCGGCGGCTCGGTCTTCGCGGGCGCCGCGAACTCCATGCTCATGCTGATCGCCGCCCGCGCGCTCCAGGGCATCGGCGGCGGCGGGCTGATGGTGACGGCCATGGCGCTGATCGCCGATGTGATCCCGCTGCGCGAGCGCGGCAAGTACCAGGGCGCGCTCGGCGCCGTCTTCGGTGTGACCACGGTCGTCGGGCCGACGCTCGGCGGCATCTTCACCGACCACGCCACCTGGCGCTGGTGCTTCTACGTCAATGTGCCCGTCGCGATCGTCATGGTCGCGATGGCGGCCCGTACGATCCCGGTCGTCCGCTCGGCGGTCCGGCCGGTGATCGACTACCTCGGCATCGTGCTGGTCGCGCTCGGCGCCTCGGGGCTGGTGCTCGGCCTGGAGTGGGGCGGCAACGAGTACGCGTGGGGCTCGGCCGTGATCATCGGCCTGTTCGCGGGGTCGCTGGTGCTGCTGGGGCTGTTCGTGCTGGTGGAGCTGCGGGCCCGGGAGCCCATGCTGCCCATGCACCTCTTCCGCAACCCCGTCTTCGTCGTCTGCTCCGTGCTCAGCTTCATCGTCGGCTTCGCGATGCTCGGCGCGATGACGTATCTGCCGACCTATCTCCAGTACGTCGACGGGGTCTCCGCCACCATGTCCGGCGTCCGGGCGCTGCCCATGGTGGCCGGGCTGCTGGGCGCGTCCATGCTCTCGGGCATCGTGGTCAGCCGCACCGGCCGCTACCGCGCCTTCCCCATCGCGGGTACGGCCGTGATGGCGCTCGGCCTCTTCCTGATGTCGACCATGAACGCGTCGTCGGGGCCCTGGCTGGAGTCGCTCTATATGTTCGTCCTGGGCGTCGGCATCGGGCTGGCGATGCAGGTGCTGACGATCGCCGTGCAGAACACGGTGGCGTACCACGAGCTGGGCACGGCGACCTCGGGCGTGACCTTCTTCCGTACGCTCGGCAGTTCCTTCGGCACGGCCGTCTTCGGCACGCTCTACGCCAACCAGCTGCGGCCCAACCTGGCGCAGGCGCTGCTGCGGTCCCCGGGGGTGCCGCCCGCCGCGGTGCAGAGCCCGCAGGGGCTGGGGCAGCTGACCCGCGCCCAGGCGGCGCCGGTGATCGACGCCTACGCGGACACCGTGAACTACGTCTTCTTCTGGGTCGTGCCGGTCGCCCTCGCGGGCTTCGTCGTGGCGTGGTTCCTGAAGGAGGTGCCGCTGCGGGACAGCGCCCGGGCCGGGGCCTCCGACATGGGCGAGGGCTTCGCGGCCCCGGACTCCGCCGAGGCGGAGCGGCAGCTGGAGCGGGCCGTGGCGAGCGTGATGCGCAAGGAGCACGGCCCGCCGGTGAGCCGCCGTGTCCTGGCCGAGTCGGGCAGCCCGCTGGGGCCCGCCGAGGCGTGGACGCTGGGCCAGATCCACTGGCGGCTGCGGGTGCGCGGCGAGGCGACGCTCTCCTCGGTGGCGCTCGCGCACCGCATGCCGCCCGAGGTCCTCGAACCGGCCTTCGCCCGTACGGCCGGTGCCGGTTACGCGCGTGCCGAGGGCGACCGGCTGTTCCTGACGGCCGCGGGCGAGGCCGAGATCGAGCGGCTGGGCGCGGCGTGGCGGTCCTGGCTGTCGAGCCGGCTGGAGGACTGGGACGTCGGCGACCCCGAGGACCGCGCCCTCCTCGACCGGGCGCTGGACGCGATGGCGGCCCGGCTGCTGGAGGAGGACGAGCAGCTGCTCGAACGCACGGCGGTCTGACTCACAGGGCCGCCCGGGTGCCGGTGCTCACCGGGGCCGTGGCCGTGCGCGCCTGGTCCGCGGCCGCCGCGACCTGGCCGGCGGTGAGGGCGTAGCCGGTCTCCGGGTCGGAGGTGGAGCGGGCGAAGACGACGCCGTAGACCTTGCCGGAGGGGGTGAGGAGGGGGCCGCCGGAGTTGCCGGGGCGGACGGTGGAGCGCAGGGAGTAGACGGTGCGGGTGGTGACGCCGTCGCCGTAGATGTCCTGGCCCTTGGCGCGGACCTCGTTGGCCACGGTCGCGGCGCGCAGGTCGAGGCCGCCGTTCTCGGGGAAGCCCGCGACGACGGCGGCGTCGCCGCGCTTGGCGCTCTTGTCGAAGGGCAGGACGGGGGCGTCGAGGCCGGGCACGTCCAGGACGGCGACGTCGGTGCGGGGGTCGAAAAGGACGACCTTGGCCTGGTACGAGCGGCCGACGCCGCCCACGCGCACGGTCGGGCTGCCGACCCCGGCGACGACGTGGGCGTTGGTCATCACGTGGTGGGAGGCGTAGACGAAGCCGCTGCCCTCCTGGCCGCGGCGGCCGTCGCCGACGTCGGCGACGCCCTCGACCTTGACGACGCTCTCGCGGGCGGCGCGGCCGACGGCGGGGGTGACCGCGTCGCCGGAGGGCTTGGCGACGCCGGTGGCGGGTTCGTTCTCGAAGGGGTTGAAGACCTGGGGGAAGCCCGCCCCGGCGAGGGCGTCGGTGGTGCGGCTGAACCAGGTGGGGGCCTGCTCGGGCATGGCCTTCTGCACGGCGCCGAGCAGGGCGGAGTCCTTGATCTCGCGGGTGAGGAGGGTGGAGTTCGCCGAGACGAGGACGCTCGCGGCGACCCAGCCGACGAGGAGGACGGCCAGGGAGTTGACGGCGGCGCCCCCTATGCCGTCGACGCCGCGCACGGGTGCCCAGGTCAGATGGCGGCGCAGGCGCCAGGCGAGCCGCCCGGCGAGCGCGTGCCCGAGGGCGGCGGGCAGGAGGACGACCAGGACGGCGACGACGGCCGCGGCCGAGGTGCCGGCCTCGAAGGGCTCCAGGGCATAGGGCAGCGCCCAGACGCCGAGGACGGCGCCCCCGAGGAAGCCCGCGAACAGCACGAGGCCGGCGATCAGGCCACGCCGGAATCCGGATACGGCGTAGGCGACGACGATCAGCATGAGAAGCACATCGAGCAGGTTCAACGCGGAGCCCTTTCCATCACACGCGCCCCCTATCGCGCCCACACGGTGTGTGGACTAGAGAAAACGCCCGTACGGGGACCAACGGTTCCCTCGCATGGCGCAGCCCACAGGCGGGCGGGGGTGTTCCGGGGGCGCGAAAGGCCCGGCGGCGGGCCCCTGGGGTCGGGGGCCCGCGCCGGGCCTCGCGTGCGCGGCGGGCGGTCAGACGCCGATCAGCTCGCGCTTCTCGTCGGGGTCGCCGGAGGGGGTGGAGAGCTGCTTCTGGAGCTGCTCGCCCTCGACGTCGACGTTCGGGAGGATCTTGCCGAGCCAGCCGGGCAGCCACCAGGCGGCCTTGCCGAGCAGGCCGAGGACGGCGGGGACGATGGCCATGCGGACGACGAACGCGTCGAAGAAGACGGCGATGGCCAGGCCGAAGCCGATCATCTTGATCATCGATTCCGAGGAGCCGATGAAGCCGGCGAAGACGCTGATCATGATGACGGCGGCGGCGCTGACGACGCGGGCGCCGTGCTTGAAGCCGGTCACGACCGCCTGGCCGGGGCGCTCGCCGTGGACGAACGCCTCGCGCATGCGGGTCACGAGGAAGACCTCGTAGTCCATCGCGAGACCGAAGACCACACCGACCATGAAGATCGGCATCATGCTCATGATCGGGCCGGTCTCCTCGACGCCGAAGAGCGAGCCGAGCCAGCCCCACTGGAAGACCGCGACGACCGCGCCGAGGGCGGCGACCACGGACAGCAGGAAGCCGAGGGCGGCCTTGAGCGGGACGAGCACCGAGCGGAAGACGACCATCAGCAGCAGGAAGGCCAGGCCGACGACGAGTGCCAGATAGGGCAGCAGGGCGTCGTTGAGCTTCTGCGAGACGTCGATGTTCATCGCCGTGGAGCCGGTGACGAGCACCTTGGCGCCGGTGTCGGCGGTGATCTTGCCGCCCTTGTCGCGGATCGCGTGGACGAGGTCCTCGGTCTCCGTGCCGGTCGGCTTGGACTTGGGCACCACGGTGATCGTCGCGGTGTCACCGGCCTTGTTGAAGGCGGCCGGGGTGACCATGGCGACGTCGTCCATGCCCTTGATGGTCTTGACCACGGTGTCGGCGGCGGCCTTGGGGTCGCTCGCCTTCGCCGCGTCGGTGACGATCATCAGCGGGCCGTTGAACCCGGCGCCGAAGCCGTCGGCCAGCATGTCGTACGCCTTGCGCTGGGTGCTGCTCCTGGGCTGCGCCCCGTCGTCGGGCAGGCCGAGCTGGAGCGAGGCCGCGGGCACGGCGATCGCGCCGAGGCCGAGCACACCGGCGGCCAGCACCCAGACGGGCTTGCGCAGCACGAAGCGGGCCCAGCGGGTGCCCATGTTCGGCTTGTCGGTGGCCGCCGGGCGGCCGTCGCGCTTGCGGTCCTTGCGGGCCAGCACCTTGCGGGGCGCGAAGCCCAGCAGCGCGGGGATGAGGGTGAGCGCGATGAGCACGGCGATGGCGACCGTGCCGGCGGCGGCCAGGCCCATCTTGGTGAGCATCGGGATGTTGACGACCGCGAGGCCGGCCAGCGCGATCACCACGGTGAGGCCGGCGAAGACCACCGCGGAGCCCGCGGTGCCGACGGCCCGGCCCGCCGCCTCCTCGCGTTCGCGGCCCTCGGCCACTTCCGCGCGGTAGCGGGAGACGATGAACAGCGCGTAGTCGATGCCGACCGCGAGGCCGATCATCATGGCCAGCGTCGAGGTGTTGCTGGAGAGGTCGAGCACCGGCGCGAGCGCGGTGATCGAGGAGACGCCGATGCCGACGCCGATGATCGCGGTGAGCAGCGGCAGCCCCGCGGCGACCAGCGAGCTGAAGGTGATCAGCAGGACGACCGCGGACACCGCGATGCCGATCATCTCCGAGCCGCCCTCGGGCATGGTCTGGAGCGCGCTGCCGCCGATCTCGACGGTCAGCCCGGCGTCGCGGCCGTGCTGGGCCGCGTCCTTGAGGGTGTCGCGGGAGGCGTCGGTGAGGTCCTGCGGCTTGGCCTTGTAGCTGACCGAGGAGTACGCGGTCGTGCCGTCCTTGCTGACGGCGTTCGCCTTGAAGGGGTTGGCGGCCGAGCCCACCTGGGGGCCGGCGAGCTCCGCGACGGCCTTCTCGACCGCGGCCTGGTTCTTCACGTCCGTGATCTTCTGGCCGTCGGGGGCCTTGAAGACGACACGGGCCGCGGCCCCGTCCGGGGTCTGGCCGGGGAAGCGCTGCTCCAGCAGGTCGAAGGCGGCCTGCGCCTCGGTGCCGGGGATGGAGAAGTCGTTGTTGGTGGACTTGGAGGCGGTGGCGGCGCCCGTGCCGGCGAGCACCAGCAGCAGCACCCATATGAGTGCCGCGTACCAGCGGCGCCGGAAGGCGAGCCGGCCGAGTCTGTAGAGGAACGTGGCCACGAGGCGTTGTGCTCCCGTCGTGTCGAGATGGGGCGGAACAGGGCGTGAGGTATCGGCCCGACGACGAGAGCGGCGCGTCAGGTGAGAGGTGGTGGGGATCAGAGGCCGAGTGCGGGGACCATCACGGCGTCGATGTAGTCGGCCAGATACACGCAGTCCGGCGTCCGGCCCTCGATCAGGGGGCGGGTGACGAACGCGCCGATCATCATGTGCCCGACGTAGTCGAGCGCCGGATTGTCGGCGGCGATCTCCCCCCGCTCGACGCCGCGCCGCATCATCGCGTGGAGCCCCTCGAGCTCGGGCTCGATCAGCAGTTCACGCAGCGCGCGGCGCAGATCGGGGTTGGTGTGGACGGCGTGGCCCAGCCCCCGCATGAGGGCCGCGTCCTTCTCCATCTGCGCGTCGTCGGCGACGCACAGCATGGCCTGGAGGTCACCGCGCACGGTGCCGGTGTCGATGGCCGACACCTCGACCGGCTTCTGGTGCCGCAGCGCGCTCGCGACCAGCTCGGGCTTGCCCCTCCACTGGCGGTAGAGGGTCGCCTTGCTGGAGCGCGTACGGGCCGCCACGGCGTCCATGGTGAGGGCGTCGTAGCCGACCTCACGCAGGATCTCCAGGACGGCGCCGTAGAGCTCGCCTTCGCGTTCGGGCGTCAGCCGGGTGCGGCGCTGCGCCGTCGGCTCGGGTCTGTCCATCGGCTCGCGTCACTCCCTCCGGGCTCACGTGGGTGTCCGACTCGCGGATACGTAAGCCGCCCCGGTCCCGGGCGTGCCGGAACGAAACGGTTTCGTACACCACGAGCGTACGTGCCGCCTCATCGAAACGACGTCGTTTCGATGGTGTTCTCCGTCACTCCGGGCGCGTGCGTGTCCTCGGACTTCCCCGGCCACCGCCCGGGGCCCGCGGATGAGCGGCTGCGGTCCGCGTATATCGGCCCGTCCGGCGATCGAGGACGACGCGCGAAGCGTGCCGAGGGGCCCGGGGCGCGGCCCCGAGGCGGCGCGGCCCCTCCGGCGAAGCCGCCGGCGGGCACCGTGTCCCGGACCGAGTTGCCGTGGCCTCCCGGGGCCGAAACGATGAGGAGGTGAGTGATGCGTATCTGCGGTTCCCTCATCTGCACGGAGATCTGCTCTGCTTCACGGCCGAGGACGACCTCTGGATCGCCCCCCTCGGCGCCGACGGCGCGCGGGACGCCGCCCGCGCCTGGCGGCTGACCGTCGACCGGACCCGGGTCGGGCACCCCCGCTTCTCCCCCGACGGCCGGCACATCGCCTTCACGACCTGGCGCAGCCTCGACCCCGAGATCCACCTGGCGCCCGTGGCCGGCGGGCCCGCGCGGCGGCTCACCTACTGGGGCAGCGGCGACGCGCGCGTCTGCGGCTGGGCGCCCCCCGACCAGGACGGCCGGTGCGACATCCTCGCCGTCTCCTCGCACGGCCAGCCCTTCTCCTATTTCTCCTGGGCCTACCGGCTGCCCACCGACGGCAGCCCCGGCGGACGGCTGCCATGGGGGCCCGCCTCGGACATCGCGATCGGCGGGGCCGGGCAGCGCACGCTGCTGCTGACGGGCAAGCCACCGCACGAGCCCGCCGCCTGGAAGCGCTACCGCGGCGGTGCCACGGGACGGCTGTGGCTGCACGGCACCCGACTGGTGCCCGACCTGCGCGGCCACCTGGACTCGCCGATGTTCGTCGGCGACCGCGTCGCCTTCCTCTCCGACCACGAGGGCGTCGGCAACCTCTACTCCTGCCTGCCCGACGGCACCGGGCTGCGCCGCCACACCGACCACGCCGACTTCTACGCCCGGCACGCCGCCACCGACGGCTCGCGCGTCGTCTACCAGTGCGCGGGCGAGCTGTGGCTGGTGGACGACCTCGGCCCGGAGGGCGTCCCGCGCAAGCTGGCGGTGCGCTTGGGCGGGCCGCGGGCCGGGCGGCGGCCGTACCAGGTGCAGGCCGCCAGCAATGTCGAGGCGCTCGCCGTGGACACCACCGGCCGCGCCAGCGCCGTCGAGGTCCGCGGCAGCCTCTACTGGCTGACGCACCGCGACGGCCCGGCGCGGACCATCGCCGACACCCCGGGCGTGCGGGTCCGGCTGCCGGAGATGCTCGGCTCGACCGGCCAGGTCGCCTATGTCACCGATGCCGAGGGCGAGGACGCGATCGAGATCGCCCAGCTCCCGCGCGCCGCCGGCCCCGCCGAGCCGCGGCGGCTGGCGGCGGGCCGGATCGGCCGGGTGCACGAGCTGATCGCCTCCCCCGACGGCGAGCGGCTGGCCGTGGCCGCGCACGACGGGCGGCTGCTGCTGGTGGACGTCCCGGCCGAGGACGCCCCGGAACGGCAGGGCGAGGTACTCGAACTCGTCCGGTCCGCCAACGGCCCCGTCCGCGACCTGGCCTTCTCCCCCGACTCCGCGTGGCTGACCTGGTCGCACCCCGGCGTCGGCCGCTCGCTGCGCCAGATCAGGATCGCCAGGCTCTCCGACCGGACCGTCGTCGACGTCACCAACGGCCGCTTCGAGGACGAGCAGCCCGTCTTCACCCGCGACGGCCGCTATCTGGCCTTCCTGTCGTGGCGCGGCTTCGACCCGGTCTACGACGTGCACACCGGCGACCTCTCCTTCCCGCTGGGCTGCCGCCCCTATCTGGTGCCGCTGTCCTCGGCGACGCCCTCGCCCTTCGCGCTGACGACGGAGGGCAGGCCCGCGGCCGGCGGGCTCGACTCCGACGACAACGGCGGCAGCGGCGACGGCTCGACGCTCATCGAGGTGGAGGGGCTGGAGAGCCGGGTGACGCCCTTCCCGGTCGCGGCGTCGAAGTATTCCGCGCTCAACCCGGTCAGCGGCGGCGGCCTGGTGTGGCTGCGCTGGCCGATCTCCGGCGCCCTCGGCGAGACCTTCGCCAACCCCGCCGACACCTCGGGCCGCCCCACGCTCGAACACTTCGACCTGGCCAAGGCCAAGCGCACCGAACTCACCAGCTCCCTCGACTGGTTCGCGGTCAGCGGCGACGGCACCCGCCTGGTCGTCAACGACGAGGGCGAGCTGCGGGCCGTGCCCTCGGGGGACGTCGGCGACCCCGACTCGACCGTCTATATCGACATGCGGCGCATCCTGCACGACGTGGACCCGGCGGCCGAGTGGCGGCAGGCGTACGAGGAGGCGGGCCGGATCGTCCGCGCGTACTTCTGGGAACCGAAGATGTGCGGCATCGACTGGGACGCGGTCCTCGACCAGTACCGCCCGCTCGTCGAACGCGTCGCCACCCCCGACGAGTTCGCCGACCTGCTGCGCGAGCTCCTCGGCGAGCTGGGCACCTCGCACGCCTACGTGGTCCCCGCCCGCCGCAACGAGGGCCCGCCGCACTACCAGCGCGCCATCGGCCTGCTCGGCGCCAACCTCGTGCACGACAAGGACGGCTCCTGGACCGTCCGGCGCATCCTGCCCGGCGACTCCTCCGACTCCAAGGCCCGCTCCCCGCTGGCCGGTTCCGGCATCCGGGAGGGCTCGGCGCTCACCCACGTCGACGGGCGGCCCGTGGACCCGGTGGCGGGCCCGTACCCGCTGCTGGCGGCGGCCGGCGGCACCACCGTCGAGCTGACCTTCCGGCCCGCCGAGGGCGAGGGCCCCGCCCGCCGGGTCGCCGTCGTGCCGCTCGTCGACGAGCGGCCCCTGCGCTACCAGGACTGGGTGGCCAAGCGGCGCGCGGTCGTGCGCGAACTCAGCGGCGGCAAGTGCGGCTACCTCCACATCCCCGACATGGGCGGCTCCGGCTGGGCGCAGTTCAACCGCGACCTGCGGATGGAGATGTCCCGCCCGGCGCTCATCGTCGACGTCCGCGGCAACGCGGGCGGCAACATCAGCGAGCTGGTCGTGGAGAAGCTGACCCGCACCATCGTCGGCTGGGACCTCACACGCGACGCCCAGCCCGTCTCGTACGCGAGCAACGCGCCCCGCGGCCCGGTCGTCGCCATCGCCGACGAAATGACCTCATCCGACGGCGACATGATCACCGCCGCCTTCAAGCTCCAGGGCATCGGCCCGGTCGTGGGCCTGCGCACCTGGGGCGGCGTCGTCGGCATGACCGGCCGCCACCGCCTCGGCGACGGCTCGGCGATCACCGTCCCGATGAACGCGGCCTGGTTCGACGCGTACGGCTGGGGCATCGAGAACCACGGCGTGGAACCGGACATCGAGATCGACCGCACCCCGCTGGACTGGGCGGAGGGCCGCCACAAGCAGATGGACGACGCGGTGCGGCTGGCTCTCGACCTGCTGGAACGCCATGGCTGCGCGGAGCCGCCGGATTATTCGGGAGCGCCGGATCTGCGACGGCCTGATCTTCCGCCGCGGTAGGGGGGGCGGGGTGCGCCTGCGGCGGGCTTTTCCCCAGCCCCGCCCCTTCCCGAACGCCGGACGGGCTGAATGTGCTGGCTACGGTCCGCACAATTCAGCCCGTCCGGCGTTTGAGGACGCGCCCGAAGGGCGCTGGGGGTCCGGGGGTCTCCCCGGTTTCGGGAAGGGGCGGGGTAGGGGAACAAAGCCCGCCGCAGGCGAGAAAGGCGAAAGCGAGCCCCAGGGGCGAACCCCTGGAACCCGCCTCGCCGAGCGCGCAGCGGTCAGGTGCGGTCATCCAGATCGTCCTGGATGTCGTCGAAGGACTGCTGGCCCTGCTGCCTGGCCTGCTCCGCCCGCTGACGCAGTTGCTCCTGCTCGCTCTGCCCCCGCTGCCGCGCAGCGTCCTGCTTGCCCTGCATCTTCTGCTTCGCCTGCTGCGCCTTCTCCTGCATCTCGTCCTTGATGCCCATGCTGTTCACTCCTCGTGGGGGGTGTGGGAGGGCGTCGATCCGCCCCCGGAACAGCGTGGCACGCCCCCTCACGCGCCGCATATCGTACGACTACCCTCCGCTACGGCCCGCGCGGGCCTTCTCGTCGGCCGCGCCCCCGGCGCCCACAAGTCCCTGGCGCGGCAGGGGAGTCCGCTCTCCGAGGCGGCGCAGCTCGCGGGAGGCGAACGTCGCGATCAGGCCGGGCAGCAGGCCGCGCGCGGGCTGCATGGCGCGCAGCCATCCCTGTGCGTAGATGTGCGCGGAGCGCCGCTCGATGCCCGCGACCAGCCGGTCGACGGCCGGGCCCAGGGGGTGGACGCGGCCCGCGGGCCCGCGCAGCCGTGAGCGCATCTCACGCATCGCCTCGTCCTGGTCGGCGCCGCGCACCATGTCGGTGTCCGTCCAGGTCAGATAGCCGACCCCGACCCGTACGCCGCGGTGGCCGACCTCGGCGCGCAGGCAGTGGGCGTATGCCTCGACGCCCGCTTTCGACGCGCAGTAGGCGGTCATCATCGGCGCCGGGAAGAAGGCGGCCGCGGAGGCGATCTGGAGCAGATAGCCGCGGCTCTCGGCGAGTACGGGCAGGAAGGCGCGGCCGGTGACGGCGCTGCCGACGAGGTTGACCTCGACCACGCGCCGCCAGGCGTCGGGGTCGGAGTCCTCCAGCGGGCCGCCGGTGGCGACCCCGGCGTTGGCCACCACGATGTCGACCTTGCCGAAGCGGGCCTTGACCTCACGGGCCACCGACGTCATGGCCGCGTGGTCGGTGACGTCGGCGTACCAGTGGGCGGCGTCCTCGTGGAGCGAGTCCGCGACGCGGCGCAGCTCGCCCTCCTCCAGGCCCACCAGCGCCACCCGTGCGCCACGGGCCGAGAGCTTGCGGGCCAGTTGGGCGCCGATGCCCCGCGCGGCTCCGGTGACGACGGCGACCTGTCCCTCCAGCGACACGCGGCTCATCGGGCGGCCTCCGCGACGGCGCGGGTGCGGCCTGCGGTGTCGGGGACGCGCAGCACTTGATACTCCATGAGGTCCACCTGACGGGTCACCTTGCGGAATTCGGCGGTGGAGCCGGGCCAGACGGTGGTGTTGCGCCCGGCCGCGTCGAGATACCAGCTGTCGCAGCCGGTGTTCCAGACCGAACGCGCAAGCCGCGCCTGGAGCCTGCGGTTCCAGGCGCCCACCGCGGACGGGCGGGCGTCGAGCGCCGCCTTGTGCGAGGGACCGCCGAGGATCTCCAACTGCCGCAGGTAGTCGATGAGATAGTTCAGGTGCGACTCGATGATGAGGATCATCGAGCTGTTGCCGAGGCCGGTGTTGGGGCCGATGACCATCATGAAGTTGGGGAAGCCGGCGATGGTGGCGCCGCGCAGCGCGGTCATCCCGTCCTTCCACGCCTCGGCGAGCGTACGGCCGTCGGCACCGGTGACCATCCTGCCGATGGGCTGCTCCGTGACCTGGAAGCCGGTGCCGAAGACGATCGCGTCGGCCTCCGCTTCCGTGCCGTCGGCGGCGACCAGCGTGGAACCGCGCACCTCGGCGAGCCCGGACGTCACCACGTCCACATTGGGGCGGGTGAGCGCGGGGTAGTAGTCGTTGGAGAGCAGGATGCGCTTGCAGCCGATGCGGTAACGGGGGGTCAGGGCGTCCCGCAGCGCCGGGTCCTTGACGGCCTTGCGCAGGTGGGAGGCCGCGAGCCGCTCCACGAAGCGGAGTTCGGAGGGCCACTTGGTGAACAGGCCGACCTGTAGCTCCCTTATCCCCCACAGCGCTCCGCGGCGCAGCACGCGGCTGGCGGGCACCTTGGCGTGCAGCCACCGCTCGGCCCCGCTGATCCTGCGGTCGGCGCGCGGCACGACCCAGGCCGGGGTGCGCTGGAAGAGCGTCAGCCGCCGTACGTCCGGCTGGATCTCGGGCACGATCTGAATGGCCGAGGCGCCCGTGCCGACCACGGCGACGCGCTTGCCCCGCAGGTCGTAGTCGTGGTCCCAGCGGGCGGAGTGGAAGACCTTGCCAGGGAAGGTGTCCAGGCCCGGCACGTCCGGGATCCGCGGCTCGGAGAGCGGGCCGGCCGCGGAGACCACGACGTCGGCGGTGAGCGGACCGGAGGCGGTGTCGAGCTCCCACAGCAGGCGGCCGGTGTCCCAGCGCATGCTCCGCACCTCGGAGTCGAAGCGCAGATGGGGCCGGATGCCGAAGGTGTCGGTGACCCGCTCCAGATAGGCGCGGATGTGGGGCTGGCCGGAGAAGTTGCGCGGCCAGGCGGGGTTGGGGGCGAAGGAGAAGGAGTAGAGGTGGGAGGGCACGTCACAGGCGCAGCCGGGGTAGGTGTTGTCCCGCCAGGTGCCGCCGACGGAACCGGCGCGCTCCAGGACCACGAAGTCGGTGATGCCCTCGCGGCGGAGCCGCACCGCCGCACCCAACCCGCCGAATCCGGACCCGATCACCGCCACCCGTACGTGTTCGCGCTGGCGCTCGTGCTCGGCCATGCCGCCGCCTCCCCAAGCCGCTCCATCGCGCCAGCGTTCACTGGCGCAGTCGTGAGCGTAAGGTAGCGGCCCGCGTGAGCGATAGGGGTGCGTGGCAAGGAAGTTACCGACGGTCGCACCTCCGGAAATCCGGGCCTGGAGCGCTTAGGCTGCCCGCGTGACCACGGACGACAGCGCGCAGCGCGAATACCGCACGGCGGAGCTCGCCGAGGCCGCCGGCATCACCGTACGCACCCTGCGCTTCTACCGCGAGAAGAAACTCGTCCCCGCGCCGCGCCGCGAGGGCCGCATCGCGTGGTACGGCCCGCACCACCTCGCGCGGCTGCGCACGATCGGCGCCCTGCTGGAGCGGGGCCACACCCTCGGCGGGATAGCGGAGCTGCTCACCGCCTTCGAGCACGGCCGCCACGCCGGTGAACTCCCGGGCCTGGGCGGCGCGCTGGGCACGCCGTGGTCCGAGGAGACCCCCGTACGGCTCACGCCCGAGGAACTCGCGGGCCGCTTCGAGGGCGAGGTCACCCCGGAGAACCTCGCGGCCTCCCTCGACATCGGCTATCTCAGCGTCGACGGCGACGAACTCGTCCACGTCAGCCGCCGCCTCCTCGACGCCTCCACGGCCCTGATCCGCCATGGCGTCCCCCTCTCCGCGATCCTCGCCGCCGGCCGCGAGGTCCGCGCCCACGCGGACGCACTCGCCGAGACGTTCACGGCCCTGATCCGGACCCATGTCCTCGCCGGGGCGCCCCCGGGCGACACCGCCCGGGTGACGGAGGCCCTGGACCGCCTCCGCCCGATCGCCAAGGCGGTGGTGGAGGCGGAGGTCTCCCTGGCGATGGACCGGGGGGTACGGGCGGAATTGGCGGGGTGGGCGGCGGAGACGGCTGAGGGGTGCGGGTGAGTGGCTGCCCCGGACTCCGTCCGGGGGGTGCCCCCGGCGGCGGGCCTGTTCCCCAGCCCCGCCCAGCCAGCCCCGGTCTGCGGCGCGAGCACAGAAACACTCACCGTCCCGCGTGTGGACCGGTCACTGCCGGAAGACCTCTTCCACAACAATCCGCGGGTCCTCGGCCCGCCGCGCGAACGTGTACCTCAACCAGCCGTGCCCGGTGTCGAAGTGCGGCATGCGAGGACCCTTCGGATCGCCGGCCCTGGCGGGTTCGGCAGACATGTCGTGAGCGAGGGCGCAGAAGGTGAATCGAGCTGAGCCCCGTCCGCGCACCGCCCCCCATGGCGCACGGCGCGGGCGCACCCTCTCGCCGGGCTAGAGCCCGTACACCGCCGTGACAGGCGCATGGTCCGACCACCGAAGATCATGGCTCGCGGCCCGCTCCACCACAGCCTTCAACGCCCGCTCCGCCAGCCCCGGCGTCGCCACGTGATAGTCGATCCGCCACCGCATCGAGCCGGATTTACCAACCAGGGACTTCCGGCCCATGCCGTGGCCATGGCCAGCGTGGAGCATGATCACATGATCAAGATCGACAGTCCGGCGAAGGTGCGCGCCGTCGTTGGGGCCCGAGTCTCTGAGATGAAGGGCAAGGGGAAGGTCTCCCACAAGGTTCAGTGGGAGTCGGGCGAGCGCCACGCCCTGGAGGCGGGGTGGGAAGTCGTCGGCGAGTTCCAAGACCTCGACGTGTCCGCCACGATCAGCCCTTGGGACCGCCCCGACCTCGGGCCGTGGCTCAAGGAGCGCTCTCACGAGTGGGACGCCATGATCTTCGCCAAGGTGGATCGCGCCTTCCGTTCGGCCAAAGACTGTGCCGATGTTGCCCACTGGGCCGAACAGGAACGGAAGATCCTGGTCTTCACTGACGACGGCATCACCCTGGACTTCCAGGGGGACGCGGACAGCTTCGCCACGATGATGGCCAAGGTCTTCCTGATGCTGGCCTCCCTCTTCGCAGAGATGGAGCTACGGCGCATCAAGAACCGGACGAGCGGAGCGCACAGGTACCTGCGAACCCGCGATCGTTGGGCTGGCGGCCAGCCCCCCTACGGCTTCCAGGTAGTTCCGCACCCCGAGGGCGGAAAGAAACTGGCAATCGACCCCGTGTCGTCAGCCGTGGTCCGAGCAATGGGAAAGCTACTGCTCGACGGCAAGAGCCTGTGGGAGATTGCCGACACTCTCACGAAGGTGTGGGCCCCCGCTCCCGCAACGCATGTTTATGAGAACCAGGGGCCAGACTCTCGGAGCAAGCGAAAGACTCCGCCGCGCAACGAATGGAATCAATCCAGCATCGGCAAGATAATGCGCTCCGAGGCGACGCAAGGGTTCAAGCTCGCCGGGCGAAGCATTAAGACGCGACGGGTAGCCAGAGGTGAGGACGGTAAGCCGATCCGCATCGCGGACCCGATCTTCACCCCGGAAGAATGGACACAGATTCAGGTGGCCCTGGACAAGCGCTCCCGCACTAAGGAGCGTTCGCATAATGCCGCGCCCCTGCTGGGCATCGTGTATTGCGGAGGATGCCAGGACAGGCTCTATCGAGTGGTCAACACGTCCAAGGGGAAGGAATACGAGTACTACCGATGCGTGCGTAAGACCGGCAAGCCTGCCTGCGCAGGGTTCACCTTCAAAGCCGCGTACGTGGAACGCGTCGTCTATGTCACCGCGATTGATTACCTCGGTGACGTTCCTGTGACGACTCGAAAGTTCATCCCCGGTGAGGACCACTCCGAGGAACTGGCCGTGGTTGTGAAGGGAATGACTGACGTCCGCGCCGAAAAGGACCAGGGGTACTACGACTACCCCGGGGGCGAAGACGAGTACCAGCAGCGCATTCAGGCCCTAGCGGCTCAGCGAAAGATCCTCGCCGCCCTGCCGCAACGTGCGGCGGAGTGGGTCGAGGAACCTACAGGCGAGTATTACGCCGAAGCGTATTACCGAATGGACGATCAGGGCCGACGAGCACTACTGATGGATGCAGGTGTGCGGGTGTACATGAGCCCCGACGGAATCATTCAACACATACCCGAGAACCTGGATGTCAAGGTTCAGGCATTCGGCCACAAGCAGGCTATCTAGCGGTCGATGCGTGGAAAGGAAAGCATGTCTAACACTGTGTACCCGCGCCGGTTCCTCGTGGCTACCCACGACGTCAAGGAGGCGTGGTCCCGGGCCCTCATAAATGAATTTGGCCCCGGCGGCCTGATAGCTGAGCAGGCGCCGAAGTTCCAGCGCCAACACCTTCTCTGGGCCCTTGTGCTGCTCCGGCACGTGAACGGCCGGGACGGTATGACGTTCATCGGAGACGCGAAGGTTGCCGAGTTGCTGGGCTACAACACGAAGGACGTCCCAGGGAAGCAGGCCCGGGACACCCTGACCCGGCTTGTCTTCTTCACACAGCAGGGCAAGCAGGGTCGTGCCGCCCGACTGAGGCTGTCGTTCCCTGTGGCCTTGGAAGGCAAGTACGAGGGGCTTGAGGATGCCGTCATAGGGGAGACCTTGACCACGGCCGACACGAAGCCCGGAAATCCCAGGCAGGCGACCAAGGAAGCGGGGCCCGTGCCGTCCGAGCCGAAGCGGGAGCCTGCCGCACCAGCCCCTCCCCAAGTCAAGGCTGATCGGTGCCCGGTGCACCCCGATGGAGACTGCCCGGACCCCGGCAATCCCTTCGGCAACGACCCCTTCTCGGCGGCGTCGCCGTGGGACTTGCAGAACTGCCGCAGGAACCGGCTTGCTCAAGGGCCCTGGGGACCTCATTCCCCCGCTGGAGCGGGGACTAAGCTGTAAGTAATAAGTTTTGAGCTCTAAGAGCGGAGTAAGGAGCTCTTAGAAGTGAGTTTGAAGAGCTGAGTATGAAGTTGTGAGTAGCCCCTGGGCCAGAAGCCCGGGGGCTTTCTCAGTGCTCATAGCAAGTTGGTCCGTCTTGACTCCTTGGGGGAGTCATCCGGCCCAGGCAATCCATCGGTCCAGGCCATAGCGGGGGACGGCCTGAGCGAGCGGTGGCGACAGAGGAGCCCGCGAGAGCAGAAGAGGCCCTCTCGTGGGGCCCTGTAGGAAGAAAACCCAAACCCGTACAGGGTCCGGGGAAGGCACCCCCGGTGGGTCCTGGCGGGACCGACGCAGGCATTACCCCCAGGGGGAGCGCGCAGGCCGTGCCGACACGGAGGCCGGGACAGGTGCGCGTGGCACAGCGTGAGCGAGCCAGGGTGTCTCAGAAACCATCGTTAATGAGACGCCGGAGGTGAGACGCAGGCGTGTCCGTTTCACCCCTGCTTCACCGTCTCGAAACTCGTCTCAAAAGATTCGTCTCGGATCTATCTTTAGAGACACGTTTATGAGACGTTCTGGTCATGACGACGACCACCGCTACACCTGCCGACCTGACGGAGCGCCATGGCTGCCCGAAGTGCGGTGTCCCTGCTGGTAGCCCCTGCCGTACGTCCACGGGCAGGGTGGCCGTGAACTACCACACGGGCCGCTTCACTCTGGTGCCCGCGCTCAAGGCGGAACTGGCCGTGAAGACTCCAGCGGACCGCAACCCCGGGAAGCCGTGGGTGGAGGGTGAGGCCGTGCCGGAGGCGAGCGAGGCGACGCCGGGCGCAGCGATCCGGATCGGATACGCCCGCTGCTCCACGGTCGGCCAGGAGCTCCAGAGTCAGTTGGACGTGCTGTCGGGTGCTCAGTGCACCCGCGTCTTCTCGGAGAAGATCAGCACCCGCGTCAAGGAACGTCCGGAACTGGAGAAGGCCCTGACGCTGGCACGGGAGATCAAGACCGCTGCCCCCGGTCAGCCGGTCGCCCTGACTGTGGTGGAGATGAAGCGTCTTGCCCGCAGTG